>NZ_LRPD01000012.1:0-24551 GCF_001605865.1 Acinetobacter sp. NRRL B-65365
TGCTAAAGTAACTGCATAATCGCCTAGAGTGATAAAAAAACACCCCTTTGGGGTGTTTTTTTGTCTATTGTTAGACAATCCTTTTGCAAGAGTGTCCTTAACTGATAGCTTGCTGTCCCAAACTGCACTTATTTGATTTGCATAAAAACGTAATATAAAACGCAAGAAACAGATAGTGCTCAGTGGAATGTTTCACTGAAAAAGGAGTTGGCAGCATGAATGCTAAAGTAAATATTTCAAATCGTGCGGGTGCAAGCTTCCCAGTCCGTCGTATGAATTTTGATTTCGATCAAGTACCAGAATACTGGATGGATGGTTCAGCAGGTTTAACCCATTTCATGACAGGTTTATCTGCACTGTTTCCAGATGGTGAGAAATTATTTATTGATGCGGTACGTGCAGTTCGTTACTACCCAGCGATTAAAGACAATGAAGAACTACAAAAAGAAATCAGTGCGTTTATTGGTCAAGAAGCCATGCATACACAAGAGCATGTTAACTTTAATGCTTCTGCACAGAAATATGGTCATGATGTAAGAACTTTAGAGCAAATCACTGGACGTTATATTCAATTTGCCTTAAAGAATTTTTCTAAAGTGGTTAAACCGTTTGGTATGACCAGAGAAATGGTCAACCTCACCGCAACAACTGCCTTAGAGCATTTCACTGCGACTATTGCTTCTGAGTTATTGCGTAATCAGCATATTCAGGACTTAATGACCGATGAGACTATGTCGTATATGTGGTTCTGGCATGCAGTCGAGGAAAATGAGCATAAAGCCGTAGCTTATGATGTTTATGAAGCCGTATTTGGTAAAGGTTTAAAAGCTTATAGCTTGCGTACCTCTGCGCTGGTATTTGCGATGGCCTTGATTTTTATTCTTCAGTCCTATTTCACTTTACGTTTGCTTCAACAAGATAAGAAGCTGAACTTTAAAGAATTGGCGATGATTTATAAATATGGCTATAGTCCTTCAAAAGGGATTATTACTGGTATGGCAGGTGAGATGCTGGCTTACTTTAAACCAGGCTTCCATCCAAATGATCTGGATACGGTACAGTTGTTAAAAGACTGGAAAGCGAAACTCGGTTTCTAATTTTCTCATCTTCTAATAAATCGATTTAAAAGGGCAATTTTAATTGCCCTTTTTCTTTTTTACTCTTTCATTTCATAGATGATTTTCAGTGTGACGACATGTCCTAAGATGATGCTTTTCTGACCTTATCTGCACTTATTCGATGCACTGAAAAGGGCGTATAACAGAAGTATCAGATATGGTTTATGAAGAATATTCACGGATAGGAGAAAAGGGTATGAATGCTAAAGTCAATATTTCAAACCGAGCTGGCGCCAGTTTTCCTGTACGCCGAATGGATTTTGAATTTGGTGAAGTGCCACGTTATTGGGCAAATGGAGATGCTGCCTTAACACATTTTATGACTGCGCTTTCAGCACTATTTCCAGAAGGTGAACAATTCTTTGTGAATAGTACGCGTGCAGTGCGTAACGATCCTAAGTTGGCTGATCCTAGATTGCAGAAAGAAATCAGTGCTTTCATTGGTCAGGAAGCTATGCATTCGAAAGAGCATTTGGCCTTCAATGCGTCCGCACAGGCTTATGGATACAATGTCCGTGAGATGGAAGAGCAAACAGGGCGCCTGATTAATCGAACCATCGGTATAACATCTAAACTCTTAAAGCCTTTCGGCTTCACCAAAGAAATGATCAGTTTGACTGGTACGTGTGCTTTAGAGCACTTTACCTCGACCATTGCTGAAGAATTATTGAGTAATCCAGACATTCAAGCGATGTTTATGGATGAGACCATGTACCATTTATGGATGTGGCATGCGGTCGAAGAAAATGAACATAAAGCAGTAGCCTTTGATGTGTATGAATCGATGTATGGGCAGGGCGCTAAAGCCTATTTTATGCGGTCATTGGCCTTGGTTATCGCGATGGGCCTGATCTTTATTACCCAATCTTATTTCACCGCAAAGCTATTGAAAGTCGATGGTAAGTTGACATGGCGTGATACCCGATACATGTTGAAATTTATGTATGGTTATAAAGGTTTTATGACGCGTCAGATTCCAACTTTACTTTCGTTCTTGAGACCGAAGTTCCATCCAAATGACGATGATACGACTGAATTACTGAATAAATGGCGGGCCGAATTAGGTTTTAATCTGAGTTAACTCTAACGGGCAGTAAAACTGCCCATTTTTTTATTCAATTTTTAGCTGAAATTGTCGATAATCTGCATCAGTATTTTATAGAGTGAAAGATTGTGATTCGATTGATGCAGGAGCGTGATCTGGAAAGTGTGGTAGCCATTGAGCGCTTAGTGCAAACACATCCATGGAGCAAGCAACAATTTCAGGAATCTTTAGCTTCATATCAATGTACTGTGTATGAGCAAGCCAATCAGGTGGTGGGGTTTTGTATTTTGCAACCTGTGCTGGACGAGGCAAACCTGTTACTTATGGCAATTCATCCAAGTCAGCAGGGCAAAGGACTTGGTTATGCTTTATTGGATGATTCTATTCAGCAGTTAAAGAACAATCCGATTCAGATTTTTTTAGAAGTGCGTGAAAGTAATACAGCGGCTATTCGACTGTATGAAAAGACTGGGTTTCATCAAATTGATTTGCGCAAAAATTATTATCCTAATCCTGATGGTTCCAGAGAGCATGCCGTGATTATGGTCAAGACATGCACAGATGATTTTGCGGCGTTATTTAATAATTAAATTATTCCACTCGGAAGGTAATGTACTCATCAATGAATTTCCTAATTGATGAATTTCATTGTCTGAGAGTGGACGATTCAGTCTGCGCCATTGTCCATCCAGTAATAATTCGAGTGGTGTATATTGCGATTTATAATTCATTTTATCTGAATGCGGTACCCAATAACCCAGATATAAATAATCCAGATTCAAGCTGCGTACATATTCAATCTGTTTAAGGATGGCGAATACGCCCAGTGAACGGCGTTGTTCATCTGGATCAAAGAAGGTGTAAACTGCAGAAAGACCGTCATCCATCAAATCACAGGTTGAGACGGCAATTAATTTCTGGTCTTTCCAGAGTTCGATAAAGAAGCTTTCTGTGCAGCTATGCACCAGAAATTTTTCAAATTGATCTAGACTGGCGGGATACATATCACCATCTGAGTGGCGTTCATTGATATAACGTTCGTACAAGTCATAGTGTTGCTGAGTGGCTTGCGAGGTCGGCAAAATACTCATTTCTAAATCTTGATTACGTTTCCATGCCTTTTTCTGGCTGCTATTCATGCTGAATTCCTGAACAGGGACGCGGCAAGATAGACATTGGCGACATAAGTGACATTCAGGACGATAAACAAAATCACCGCTACGACGAAAACCGACCCGAGAAAGTTCTGATAATGTCACCACATCAATACGGTGAATCGGGTCAAGAAATACCATCCGTGCAGATTTATTATCGAGATAACTACAATCATGCGGTGGTGTAATGTAGTACTGTAAGTCATTTAAAAGGGACTTGGGTTGGTATGATTTCATTAATCTGTCCCTCCAAGGTGTTAATCCGTTAACCGTCTAATGTGCTAAAAACTGCTATTGTTTTACTTGAAAATACACGTTCTTGATAACTTTTCCAATTGATAGAGGGGGCAATAATTACATCTTGTAACGATTTAAGATAGGCTTGGCGAGAAAGTGTACTCGCACCAAGGCTTAAAAGATGATCATTGACCAGTTGGCAATCAATCCACGGAAGCTGATTTTCCTGCCCGATCAGCATCAAGGTATAGAACGCCATTTTCGAAACATCGGTTTCAGTACTAAACATCGACTCACCAAAACAGCCTTTGCCTATGGTGACACCATATAAGCCACCTACCAGTTTCTCTTGTTGCCAGACTTCCACACTATAGGCATAACCCGCTTTAAATAAGTCACAGTAGCCTTGAATAATGTCTTCACTGATCCAAGTTTCATTGGCGTAACTGCGCGGTAAGGAACAGGAACGAATAACATCTTCAAAAGCATGGTTAATGGTAATTCGGTAATCATGCTTTTTCATATTGCGAATGAGTGACTTACTCGGCTTGTACTGTTGTGGTTCAATCACACAGCGCGGTTCAGGACTCCACCAGCAGATCGGCTCATCTTCATTGAACCAGGGGAACAAACCATGTGTATAGGCTTCAAATAATGTAGACGGACTGAGATCAGCACCAATACAGATAAAGCCTTGGCCTTCTGGATCTGCTTCTACAGGATCTGGAAAAATATATTGCGAGGGTGGAAGTTGTTGCATAGCAAAGAAAGTAAATAGGAATGATTCTAAACTAACTGAACTGAGCAGGAATGGCAATCTTGAAGATTGCCATCTGTACTAAGCGCTTAACTAAATAAGCGCAGTTGTTTGGCAATTTGCAGCTTTTTGCTGTCTAGGAAAAATTGAGCCTTGGCTTGAATGACCTCCAGACTCTTTTCTCGATCAGATACAGTTTTGCCTTCACTATCCAGTACCAGCCAGTTGAGTTGGCTAATGACATTTTGAACATACTCTGCAAACTCACTTGCTGATTCTAAACCATCAATGAAATGTGCGCGGTAGAACAATTGCTGGAAATGATCAGCTGGAATACCGATACCTGTAATCGGGCTAATTAAGACATTATAGTTTTGATGAAAACTTGCCTGTTCCAATAAATAATGATTTAAGCGATGACTTTGTTGCATTATTTCATTATTCGGTTCCAGTGTCTGGCAGGGTTGGGCCAAACCTAGATGCGATAAAATCACCAAAGCATTGAGAATTTGGGCGTAATTCAGTTCAGGAAAACTTTGTTCTAGTTCAGCAATGGTGATTGGACGATAGTTTTCTTCTGCAAATTTATTGCCGATCGGGGTATAGATATCTTCAATTAAATTAAATGTTCCTAAAAGTCCATTGATACTATGAGGCAGTTTTTCCTTGGCGGTCAGTAAGACAAAAGCGGTCTTTCTCAAACGCTCCTGAATTTGCAATGGGGTCAAATTATTCTTGCCGCGGATAAATAAATCGCGTCTAAATTGGGTATTAGCAAAATAATCACGACATTGTTCTTTGAAAATAGGATGTTCTATCGCATTTAAAAAGTTCTGATGCTCTTGGGAGAAGTTAATGCTATCTAAATGGGTATTTAAATCAGTAGAACCTGCATAAGATAATTTGATTTCATCTAGAGTCCGCACGACTTGCTGGAAAGAGAAGCATTGCCAGTCCTGATTAAGATATTCATGAATCAAGTAGTTGGGATTTTGTTGTTTGAGATCGGCAACTTTCTGAACCGCATTTGGATTACGTTGCGCAAAAATCGGATTCTGTTTGAGCAGGTCTTCGCTAAAGCTGAGTGCTTCATTGACCTTTTGCAGGGGATTGGTACTTTTGCTATTAAATTTGAAATGACTATGAAACAGTTCACGGATCGGCATATTAGCTGCCCAGCCTGTGACGCAGTTGTAGCTGATATAGACAATGCCATTGGGCTTTAAGAACTGACGGATAAATTTTAAAATAATGTGCTGATTTTCGTGGCTAATCCAGCTCCAGATACCATGTAAGCTGATTGAGTCAAACATGGGTAAATCTTGACGGTTGAGTAGCTCTTCAAAACTGTCGTCATAGAAATAATGCTCAACCTTACTTTGCTCCGCCAGTTGATTGGCATGTGCGGCGTGTGCTGGATTGAAGTCGGTGCCATAAAAGCTGGCTTGGTTGCTGGTGGCATGGATATTAATACTGACGCCTTGCCCAAATCCAAGTTCGCAGTGATTCTGGTTTTCCTGAAAGTCTGGACTATCGATCCCATTTAATAATAAACAAAACTTTTGGAAATTCGGGCTGAGATCTCGATAATAACCGTAGGTATAATTCACTTCTGTTTGATAGCCATTTGTCCAGGTCGTTGTCATTTATCTATCCTATTCATCAATGTATTTCTATCTATTAAAAAAGCAGCTTTGTCTAAAAAGTCATCATTTTTGATTGTAGGGATGCTGGCATAAAAAAACCACCAATGTCTGGTGGTTTTTAAATTGTGGCCCGATTAGTTTAAATTATCGAGATATTTCTCTGCATCGAGGGCTGCCATACAACCTGAACCCGCTGAAGTAATCGCTTGACGGTAAACGCTATCTGCAACATCGCCTGCAGCGAATACACCTTCAATTGAAGCAGCAGTTGCATTACCAGCAGTACCACTGTGTACTTGAATATAGCCATCGCGTAAATTCAACTGACCATCAAACATACCGGTATTTGGTTTATGGCCGATTGCAACAAACAGACCTTGTACCTGAATGTCCTGAGTGCTTTCATCTTGAGTTGATTTAATGCGAACAGCGGTTACGCCTGTATTATCGCCCAAGACTTCATCGACTTGATGATTCCAGATAATGCTGATTTTGCCTTCTTTTTCTTTGGCAAAAAGGTGATCTTGCAAGATCTTTTCTGAACGTAAGCTATCACGACGGTGAACAAGTGTGACATGCGCTGCAATATTAGAAAGATAAAGTGCTTCTTCAACTGCTGTGTTACCGCCACCAACAACCATGACATTCTGGTTCTTATAGAAGAAACCATCGCAGGTTGCACATGCGCTTACGCCTTGACCCATGAAAGCTGCTTCAGATTCAAGACCTAAATATTGTGCAGTTGCACCTGTTGCAATAATCAGCGCATCACATGTGTACTCTTCCATATCACCTTTGAGGACGAATGGACGAGTCTTAAGATCAACTTCATTGATATGATCATAGACGATTTCTGTACCAAAACGTTCTGCATGAGCTTGCATACGTTCCATAAGTACAGGACCAGTTAATCCTTCAGGGTCACCAGGCCAGTTATCAACTTCAGTCGTCGTTGTTAATTGACCACCAAGTTGTATACCAGCAATGAGTGTCGGTTTGAGGTTAGCACGTGCTGCATAGACTGCTGCGCTATAACCTGCAGGACCAGAACCCAAAATAATTAACCGTGAGTGACGAGCGCTCATTAAAGAACATCCTTTTTATATTGAAACTGCTAAAATTATACGTGAATCGAGAGGGGAGTGGGGTAAATCGATCCGGATAATATTGATTAACTCAATCGAATTGAGCTATATCAGTGCAGAATGTTAACAACAACAGTAAACAATCGTGCATCTTTTTTGTAAGAACGAGTGCATAATATAAAACTTATTGATTAAGGTAAGTTAGACCTTAAAAGATACCAACAAATAACGAATTGGGTTACAGGACTGTATATGACTGCGGTGTCAAGTGTTTATGCACAACGCTTTTTAATGACATTATTTTTGATTTCCTTTGGCATTTATTTATTTCTTGCCACAGTAACTTATACACCGTTTGATCCTGGGTGGATGCACATTTCCAGTGATACCCAACAGGTTTCGAATGCAAGCGGTGTGGCAGGTGCTTGGATCGCAGATTTACTCTTTGGATTTTTGGGGTGGGCGAGTTTGCTTATTCCTTTGTTCCTGTTTATAGAAGCCATTCAGGTCTGGTGGCCAAGAAGCTTTCTGAACCGCCCATTTCGTTATGCTGCCCAGTTTTTCTTAATTCTTTCGATTTCAAGTTTGTTGTATTTGCACTGGAACATGCCTGCAGATACTTTGGACAATGCAGCTGGCGGTATCATTGGTTATGAGCTGGGTGCGAGCTTATCCCAGTTGCTGACGATTTATGGCGCGACCTTGTTTTTACTCGCATTCAGTATTTTGTTGCTGACTTTGGCTTTTGGCATTCAGTGGAACAAGACTTGGGTAACATTGAAAAATACCCCAGCGTATTTGCAAGATCTATTCTATAAAAACGTACCACAAAATGAATCTGCATATGATTTAACGGAGCAGTTGACGCCCGCTGAAACTCCAGCTGTAACAAGTAAAGCCCAAGCTGCGACTGAAAGCTCGGATGATAAAAACGAGACCAAGACCAATCAGGTTCAAGCCAAGCTAATTAAAATTGATGATTCACATCATCAACTCATGGCAGAAAAATTGTTTGCCGATGTGGTCGCGAAAGAACAGCAACAAAGCGCTGAGCCACAACAAACAACTGCGCCTGATGATGACTTTGAGCAAACCTTACAGCGTGCGCATCAATTTGAAACTGAAAGCCAGCGTTTAGTGAAAACAGGTGAAGTATGGCGTGCATTACAACGTGATGATGCCAGCCATAAACAGGAAATTGATGCATTACTGCGTGCTGCTGATGAGTCAGCCCATGTAGCGCCTCAACTTGAACCCGCAGCACATGCTGAAGCAGTCATGCAAAAAGCCAATCCTAGCAATCTGGACTGGAATGATGACCAGATCTTTGATGAGTTATTGGCTGCGGTACCAAACAGTAAAACAGCAACAGATGCGCATACACCGATCATTCAGGCTGTGCCAGCAATGACACACACACCTGTTGAGCAGGAAAACGAGTTTGAAGCAGATATTGAAGCTTTGATTAGTGAGTCTAATCAGGTGAATACGACTCAAAATCACAGCGCTGCTGTGCAAAATCCACTTCAAGAAGACAAACATAATTTTGTTGCTGAAGAGATTGATGAGTTTAATGATCTTCTGGTTGAAGAGGAGCGTGAACAAACTGCTCCGCGTACCACAAGTTATGCGCAATCATCTGCTTTTGTAAAAGCGCCGATTGAAGTATCAAATGCACCGAAAGAAGCATTGTCTAAAGAAGCCTTTATCGAAGCATGGCAAGAAACTGCGGGTAAAGCAGAGCCTGAAAACGATTTGGATCTTGAAGAAGATTTTGATTTAGATGCACCATTAACAGATGCGTTTGGTCGTCCAATGTCTCGTGCGATGCAAGTGGCGAAAAAACGTCTTGATTTGCCAACCTTACCAGGTCTGGAATTGCTGGATGAAGTTGATCCAAACAAAAAGGTGAACTTTACTGCCGAGCAATTGGCACGTCTTTCTGAATTGCTGGAAATCAAACTGCAAGAGTTTAATGTCAAAGCACAAGTGGTTGAAGCTCAACCTGGCCCTGTTGTTACCCGTTTTGAACTGGATCTTGCGCCGGGTGTAAAAGCCTCTAAAGTGACCAATATTTCACGCGATTTGGCACGTTCAATGTCGATGGCATCTGTTCGTGTGGTTGAAGTGATTGCAGGAAAACCGTATATCGGAATTGAAGTTCCGAATAGTAGCCGTGAAATGGTACGGTTGATTGAGCTATTAAAAACGCCAGCTTTTGAAGACCCTGCTGGTTTGCTCTCTATGGCAATGGGTAAAGACATTTCAGGCAATCCTGTCATTACTGACCTTGGTAAAGCACCGCATATGTTGGTTGCGGGAACGACAGGTTCTGGTAAGTCGGTTGCAGTGAACTCGATGATTTTGTCGATGTTGCTGAAATATACACCAGATCAGCTTCGCTTGATTCTGATCGATCCAAAACAGCTTGAATTAGCCAACTATAACGATATTCCTCATCTACTCACACCTGTTGTAACCGACATGAAAGATGCTGTTAGCGCATTAAACTGGTGTGTAAATGAGATGGAACGCCGTTATAAACTGATGTCATTCCTGAAAATCCGTAAGCTCAGTGACTATAACCGTAAAGTTGAAGAAGCGATTGCCAACGGTGAAGACCTGATTGATCCAACGTGGAAAGCCAGTGATTCAGTTGTGGGTGAGCGTGCGCCGCGTTTAACGCCGTTACCTTCAATTGTGATCGTTGCCGATGAGTTTGCCGACATGATTATGCAGGTCGGTAAAAAGGCCGAAGAAATGATTACCCGTTTGGCACAGAAATCTCGTGCCGCAGGTATTCATCTCTTACTTGCGACACAACGTCCTTCGGTGGATGTTATTACTGGTCTGATCAAGGCGAATATTCCAACGCGTGTTGCATTACGTGTGAACAGTAAGATTGACTCGCGTACTATTCTGGATGCGGGTGGGGCAGAAGACTTGCTCGGTCATGGTGATATGTTGTTCCTCGGCCCTGGTAAAATCGAGCCTGAGCGTGTACATGGGGCCTTCATTAGCGATGATGAAGTGAACCGTATTTGTGACGCGTGGCGCGAACGTGGTGAGCCAGATTACGTGGATGAGATTCTCACGCCATTTGATGAAGAACCTTCATCGCGTGGTTTTGAAGATGGTGATGGTGATCCGAGCCGAGATGCGCTTTACGATCAATGTGTCTCTTTTGTCTTAGAAACACGTAAAGCATCAACCTCTTCATTGCAGCGTAAATTTAGCTTAGGTTACAACCGCGCAGCACGGATCATTGACCAGATGGAAGAGAATGGAATCGTAAGCTCGATGGGGGCCAATGGTAAGCGAGATATTCTCGTTTAACGAAAATTATGACTAAAAAAAGCCTCTTTATAGAGGCTTTTTTGCTTTAGATTTTCGTATTTTTATGTGGTAAAAATCACATTTTTTATTTAAGCTTGCCCTTTAAAATCTCAACGTTGAGGTGAGTCGTGTTAGTTGCATTAAGTACGCTAATTTTTATTCATTTCTGTGCATTGATTACACCGGGACCAGACTTTTTTCTGGTTTCACAAACGGCTATTAGCCGCTCTCGTAAAGAAGCGCTTCTGGTAGTACTGGGCATTTGTTTAGGGGCAATGCTGTGGTCACTCCTTGCTTTGATGGGACTCAATATTATTTTTGAAAAAATGGCGTGGCTTAAACAAGGACTGCTTATTGCGGGTGGCCTATACTTGTGTTGGCTTGGCTTTCAAATGCTTCGCTCTGCCTTCTCTAAAAATAATCAAACCATAAATCCAATTAGCTTACCTCAGTCACCTTATTTATTCTTTATGAAAGGCTTGTTGACCAACCTTTCCAATCCTAAAGCCATTATCTACTTCGGCAGTGTCTTCTCACTGTTTTTGGCAAATCCTTTATTTGATCAGCACCATTCTCTACTTTTTATTATTGTTTCGATTGAGACAATTCTATGGTTTGTCTTGGTCGCTTTTGTATTTTCTCTACCGACATTCCGCAATGCATACCAAAATTTTGCAAAATGGATTGATGGCGTGTCTGGTGGAATATTTACCTTATTGGGTGTTTATCTGATTGGAAGTCGTTAATCAAGAAATCAAAAAGCCTGCATCATGCAGGCTTTTTTATAAATGGATTATGCGTCACGCTTTCATTATTCAATATTAAGAAACAACCCCATCAATAAGAGTATCCAGAAGATAGAGCCAATAATAATGACAATAATTTGAGCAATATTAAATTTTTCCTGTATTACCACATTGAATTCATGCGACTGTCTTTTTGCATCATTGAGTGCTAAAAATGCAGGGACAAGGAAAACAAAACTGAGAGAAGAAATTAACCAATAAGGGTCAGGTAAGCGAGCCAGCAAGAGAGCGAAAACGAGATAGCCGACATACATCCAGCCTGGAGAGAAATCCTGAGCATAGCCTTTTTCTTTGGCATATTCCCTGATTCTCTTGAAGAGTGAATATAAGAAGAAAATAGAAAAAATAGCCCGGGCAGCAGGCATGATATTTAAATTATCTTTTAGTGCCAGAAAACGCCATGCTTTAAAGATCCACCACAGTTCATATAGGCCTAAAGAGATAATCGATAAAAAGATAAATTTCTTCAGGCTAATGATGGTTAAATCGGCTAGATGATGATTTACAGGAGCATTTTCAATTACGCTTGTGTTTTGGTCGGTCATTGTCTTTCTTAAAATAGAGAGGTTAAAAATATAAAAATTATGAGTTGGAGTTATTAATCAGAGCAGGTCAAAAATATCATTATTTTAATTAAAACCACATAATTTACGCGTCAATTTGTTCATATTGATAAATTATGTGGCCTTTATTCTAGAATTGATTAAGCAAATTTCGCTAAAACTTCCAGAAAACCCTCTTTCTGGCGAGGAAATTGTGCAATCACATCATGAATGCGTTGGCCTTCAGGATTGGTTGCATTCAAGTCACGACCATCTGCCAAAAACTTGGTAATCAAGCGCTCATAGTCATTTGGGCGCATATGTTTGAAGGCATGATAGAGCACATGAAAGTCGGCATTTACGCCAGCTGGAGGAAGCTGGTTAAGGTAGGCAAACACACGCTCATCTGACCATTCTTCATTGAAAGTTGCTGGCTGTGATAATGCCATGACAATCTCCTCAGTCTTATAAAATAATAAAGGCAAAATATGAGGCAGGATGAGAGAAGTATCGCTTTTCCCTGCCACAAGACCAGAAGCTAGGCTTCAAGTGAGGAGGGAAAAGAAAAGTCATACTTTTCAAATTCTACGACGTATTTTGCCCTTATTTACGAAAAATCGCTAATGAAAAAACTTCTAACGATCTTCAGGTAAATTGATATTCATTTCTAGCATTTCAATGTTTGCTTCTGAGCGAACCTGCATTTGAATATGCTGTTCATCCACCCCACGAACATAACGACTCACGACCTGCATGATTTCTTTTTTCATTTGGTCGATTTTGTCTTGGCCTAAGCGACGGCCCAAGCCTTGTTCAGAGGCAACAATAACTTTTAAACGATCTTTGGCAGTTTGTGCACTTGATGGTTTTTCATCACTGCTAAAAAGTTTACTCCAGAATCCTGCCATAATTACGCTCCAAATAGTCTAGCTAACCAACCTTTTGGCTGTACTGCAATGTGTCGATAAGGACGGTCTTCGCCAAGGAAGCGAGCCACTAAGTCATCATACGCTTGTCCAGCTTTTTCTTCTGAATACAGAATCACTGGTTTACCTTCGTTTGATGCTTGAAGTACGCTTGGGCACTCAGGAATTACCCCTAGAGTCGGCACACGTAAAATATCTTTAGAAATATCGTCGATCGTTAACATTTCCTGTTTATCAGCACGTTCCGGATTGAAACGGGTGATACATAAATGCTTACGGATACGACCTTCGTTTTGTTCAACTTTTTTGGTCTTGCTATCAAGCATACCAATAATACGGTCAGAGTCACGTACTGATGAGATTTCAGGATTCGTCACAATGATCGCTTCATCTGCATGATACATTGCTAAAATCGCACCACGCTCGATACCAGCAGGTGAATCACAGATGATGTAGTCGAATTCTTGAGAAAGTTCGTCGATCACACGTGCAACACCTTCATCACTCAACGCATCTTTATCGCGGGTTTGTGACGCAGGGAGAATATATAAGTTTTCAATATCTTTATCACGGATGAGTGCTTGTTGTAAGCGAGCTTCATTATTGATGACATTGACAAAGTCATAAACTACACGGCGTTCGCAGCCCATGATCAAATCAAGATTACGTAAACCCACATCGAAATCGATCACAACAGTTTTATGACCACGTAGGGCTAAACCTGTTGCAAAAGATGCACTTGTTGTAGTTTTACCTACACCACCTTTGCCTGACGTTACGACAACAATTTTGGCCACCGAATCCACTCCTATTTATGGTCATACGCCCCTAAAAGGGCTTTTTTGGTGTTTAATGAGATAAATTAAAACTGCAAGGCCTCAAATTCAAGTTCTTGCTTGTTATTTAAATAAATATGTACAGACTTTTTGATCATATCTTTTGGAATATCATCTGCAACACAATAAGTTCCTGCAATCGAGATTAATTCGGCTTCTAACGAGTGGCAGAAAATACGTGCTGCAGCTTGTCCACCTGCACCTGCAATGACTCTACCACGAGCATTGCCATAAATGTGAATATTTCCAGATGCAATGACTTCCGAACCACTATTCATGCCTGCATTTAAAATGATATCACCCTGATCTTGCACCAAACATTGGCCTGTACGCAAAATTTCATCATGATACGAGGTGATATATGCATTCGATGTGTTTTTTTGTGGTGTTTGTATTGCTGAATTATCCGCTGCTTTCGCTGGGGCTGGATCAACCACCTGTTCTTTAGATGCCTTGATACGTTGCAATGGCTGATCTACGGGTAGAACAGGGAATTGAATGGCGCGGGCTTCATCACCCAGAATACCATCAATCACAGCCATAGGCTGTAAACCCAGATCAATCAAGAGCTGAATTAAGGCAATCAGTTCTTGCTCAACAGTACTGTCAATAATGACCAATGTACCGATATAAGAACCTTCATTCAGCGTGCTGGTAAGTTGCTGTCGGATTGCATTATGGTCATTTGTGTCGAACGTGAGTCGACTAAAATTCACCATTCTGCCCGTAATCCGTATATCAGCCATAATTTATCCTTCAGGGCTTTTTAAGCGCTCTATTGTGTTAAAGCAGTTGTAAATAAAAGCAAATGCTAGAACAAATTACACGAATTCTCTAGCTCGATTGGTAATTTTTCTTGTAATCATTCCGCTTTTTTATCCAATTGATCAGATTCTTGCAAAATCTGCTGCCATTGCTTCACTTTTACTTGTTTTCTTATCGCTTCAAGGCTTTCAAATACGACAGATTCGACCAGTTCTTCCAGATATTGATTGTCAATATTCAACTGGCTGACTTGCTCTGCAATATATTGATAATTTTCATTCGGTCGTTGAGTTGAGCCTGCTGTAAATGGCTCGATCAAACCTGCACTGATATTCTCACCTAAACGTTGACCAATACTTTGAATCTGTTGCTCGATTCTTCCACCAACAATCGGAATCAGGCGTAAGAGTTGCGTCAGTTCAGGCGTATCTTCAATGGCCTGATTGACAATAACGCCGACTTTTTGGGTAATTAAAGGTTGCTGTTGTTGTAACGCTGTTGCAAGTGACTCTTGTAGCAGAGAAGCCAAGGTGATGGTAAACAGTTGTCGATGATGATCAACCAGATCATGAATGATTTTTTTGTGCTGTGAACTGGTTTGCAGCTCATGACGAATGCCATCAATCACGGTGATGACCACACGATCTGATAATTCTTCCATGACCACGCGATAATAAAAGACGGCTTTAATCCGGATTCCATCTGGTACGACTTTGTAGCCTAGTTCATATAAACGATAAGCGATGATCCCAGCACGGAATAAACGTAAAAAACGGAAATGCGGGATCACCGCAAGAATTTCATACCAGTGAATGAAAGGGAAGAACCACCAGCGCGCATGGTGTTTTTGTACAATTGAAAGAAACCAGCGAATGACCAGTTCTACAATTAAAAAGATAATAAACCATGCTTCAGTGGTAATTACCCACGGGTGCAAATGGGTTCGATAAAACTCCAGCACCGTCGGGAGTTGGATGGTATTAAAAAACCAAGACCCGATATTGCTCATCAGGAAAAAGTTCATGCCTAAGCAGAACAGGTTAAAAACAATAATAAAGACCATAAAAATGTCATAGACCAAAAACAGCTTAAAGAATTTGCTGTTCGGATTGACATAGTTATATTTAGAGTTCTTTCCTGAGTCCTGCTGGGTCATGTCTTACTACAATTCCTTTTGAAACTATTGCTGGTATTTGGCTTTCATTTGGCTAATGAGCTGGTCTTTTTCAGTCCAGATCTGATCCACCCATTTCTGGAAGCGTTCACGATAAACGGGATCATCCTCATAATTACCACCAAGTACCCACTCTGGAATATCTATTTTACGTAAATCTACTGCAATACGAGACACATCACCGAGCCAGAATTCGCCATAACCAGGCGCACCGTCTGGATAAACAATAGTCATATCGACCAATGCATCAATTTTATCTCCAAGAATATTTAATGCTAACGCAAGACCACCTGCTTTAGGTTTAAGCAGGTTTTGATAAGGGGATTGCTGTGCAGCATGTTTTTCAGGAGTAAAACGGGTCCCTTCTAAATAGTTGAGTAAGGTAAAAGGTTGACTAAGTAACTGTTCACAGGCTTTACGTGCTTCCAGCATATCGCGTGATTTTAGTTCGGGATTCTTCGCGATTTGCTCTTTGGTATGACGTTTCATCATCGGGAAGCCAAGGATTTTAAATGCTTGCCCGACAAATGGAATAAAAATAAGTTCCCATTTGGTAAAGAAGCGAGTCAGTGGCATACGGGTTAGGCCAAAATACTGATTGACTGTGGTATCGACCCAACTTTGGTGGTTACACATCATCATATATCGACCTTGCAGATTCAGGTCGAGACTTTTATCAATACTGATATCCCAGTGTAAATCTGGCAATACATTGTCAATTAACCAGTTATTTACCCCTAACCAACTGTTGGTAATCTGAATATTGGTTTCGTCTACTTTTGATGATTTTTTAAATAATTTGGTTAAACCTAATGCCAGTACAGGTGGGCCATGAAAAAATGTACTTCCTGTAATGACTGAACTAACGGTTAATCCTTTACTGACTTTTTGCAATAAGGACGCTTTTTTATTGGCGTTAGACATAAATCGAGCCTTGAGTGCAGATGTTTGAAAAAAGAGATGTTCCAACTATAAACAACAGATGTTGAAATACAACTGTATATTTTCAGATGTTGACAATTTTTATATATTTAGGCGGGTTAACACTGCTTTTTCCGATTAAATGTGATTTTTGAAGGAGGGAAAGCGGATTTTTATGTATGTGATGATTGTCACATAAAATATTTATTGTGTGAAAACCATAAACATGAAGAAATTGTGGTGCTTTATTCAAGTAAAATGCATCAAAATATTACAAAAATACAAATAAAGTGTTTATTATTAACAAAATATCAATGGTCTAGGCCAGTTTTCTCATTCATTATTTGTCCAGACAACAAAATACATAGACAGGAGCTACGCAATGCGTGCATTAGTAATTTCAACACTCGTAGGGGCTGGATTGGTACTTTCTGGTTGCCAAACTACAGGTAATAACATCGGTGGCGTAGAATATGACAAATCTGCTCTAGGTGCATTAATTGGTGCAGCTGCAGGTTATGGCGTATCTAAAGGTAACGCAAATACAAGTAAACAAAACAACCGTGCTGCGGCAATCGGTGCTGTTCTTGGTGCTGCTGGTGGTTTATATCTCGACAATAAAGAGAAAAAATTACGTGAGCAAATGGCTGGTACTGGCGTAGAAGTAGGCCGTAACCCAGATGGTTCTGTTCAGTTAATCATGCCTGGTAGCATTACCTTTGATACCAACAAATCAAACATCAAACCTAACTTCTACAGCACTTTAAACAAAGTAGCGCAAACTTTAGGTGAAGATAACAAGAGTGCGATTCTTGTAACTGGTTATACAGATAATACGGGTAACGATTCAATCAACATCCCATTATCTCAAGCACGTGCTCAATCAGTTAAAAACTACTTAGCTGGTCAAGGCGTATCTTCTAGCCGTATCGATGCGCAAGGTTATGGTTCTTCTAACCCGATCGCTTCAAACGCGACTGCTGCTGGTAAAGAGCAAAACCGTCGTGTAGAAATCAGCATTTATGCAAAACAGTAATTTTTACTGATTTCTAAAAAACCACCTTCGGGTGGTTTTTTTTATTGTCGATCCAGTCAGGCGACAAGCCGTGGCGCACCATTTGTATAAGGCATCATAATTTATACATATCCCTAGATTTACTATTGGGATTCTAAAACATAGATGTCTATAATTGTGCTCGAAAAATCAGGCTCGGAAACGAGAGAGGAATAACCAATGTCATCTGCCAGTCAACTTAATGACAAGCAACTTGAAGCCATGAAATATGTTCAGGGGCCTTTGTTGGTACTCGCAGGTGCAGGTTCGGGTAAAACTTCAGTAATTACCCGAAAAGTGGCTTTCTTGGTACAACAATGTGGTATTCCAGCCTATCGTATTACGGCAATGACCTTTACCAATAAGGCTGCACGTGAAATGAAAGAACGTGTAGGTAAATTGCTTTCACGTGAAGAGGCAAAAGGACTTTCGGTTTCGACCTTCCATACTTTTGGTTTGAATTTACTACGTCTTGAATTAAAACATTTACCGCTTAAAAACAACTTTTCTATTCTAGATGCGGATGACTGTAAGCGAATCCTGATGGATTTGATGCAGCGCGATAATTTGTCAGGGGCAGAGAGTAAAGAACTTCTTGCCAAGGCAATGAAGAAAATTTCAGACTGGAAAAACGATCTGATCGTTCCAGAACAAGCACATTCCACTTGTGAAACGGTTGAAGATGTCCAGTTTGCACATCTTTATCAGCTTTATGAGCGTAACTTACGTGCCTATAACGCCGTAGACTTTGATGATCTGATCGTGATGCCGACACGTTTGCTTCAGGAAAATGCTGAAGTGCGTGACAAATGGCAAAACCGCGTTCGCTATTTACTGGTCGATGAATATCAGGATACCAATACTGCGCAATATACCCTTGTTAAGCTTTTGGTTGGGGTGATGGGGCAGTTCACCGCCGTAGGTGATGATGACCAGTCCATTTATGCATGGCGTGGTGCAAAGCCTGAAAACATGGCGTTATTGAAGGATGACTTCCATAATCTAAAAGTCATCAAACTTGAGCAGAACTATCGTTCAACCAGTCGTATTCTAAAAGCGGCGAATGCCGTGATTGAGAATAACCCGCATATTTTCGATAAGAAATTGTGGAGTGATAAAGGTCATGGCGAAACCATTCGTGTCATTACCTGTTTAAATGACGATGATGAAGCAGAACGCGTGGTCAAAGATCTGATCACCCACAAATTGATGAACGGTAAAAACTGGAAAGATTATGCGGTGCTCTATCGCGGAAACTTCCAGGCACGTGTCATTGAAACCCAATTACGTCAGATGCAAATCCCTTATAAACTGTCGGGTGGTCAGTCTTTCTTCGCGCGTGCAGAAATTAAGGATGTGATGAGTTATTTACGTCTCATCATTAACCCAGAAGATGACAGTGCATTCCTACGTATTATTAATACGCCAAAACGTGCGATTGGGCCTGTGACTTTGGAAAAGCTGGGTTTATTTGCCCAAGAAAATACCTTGTCTTTGCTCACAGCATCTTCTGATCAGCGCTTAAGCATGGTGTTACCGAAGAAAGCTGCAACACAATTGCATGAGTTTGCTGATTTTATTGCGACATTTACCCGTGAGTTACTTGATGATGATGAGCCGATGCCAAAGGTTCGTCAGATGATCAATGAAGCAGGTTATATTGATTATATTCGTGAACAGGCGGCGACACCTGCTCAGGAAAAAACCAAGCTCGATAGCATCGAAAGTTTATATAGCAGTATTCAAAACTTATTGAATCGTACTGACGATGTCGATGAGAAGAATATTGAAAGCGTGATTCGTAAACTGGTACTGCTGGATATGCTTGAGCAGCAACAGGAAGAAGAAGACACCGATAAAGTGAACTTGTTGACTTTGCATGCGGCAAAAGGTCTGGAGTTCCCTTATGTGTATATGATTGGTCTGGAAGAAGAACTGTTACCACACAAGAACTCGATCGCATCAGAAACCATCGAGGAAGAACGCCGTTTGATGTACGTGGGGATTACCCGTGCACGTCAAGGTCTGACTTTGACATTGGCAGAACAGCGTAAGAACGGTGGACAAATGCGTCAGATGACGCCAAGTCGTTTCTTGGACGAAATGCCACAAGATGATCTGGAATGGCACGGTCGTAAAAAGAAACTGGCGCCGAATGTTGATCCAAAAGAGCAGGCGCAGCAGTATCTTGCCAATTTAAAAGCATTGTTGAAACGATAAAAGTTTGTAAGTAGGAAGTTGTAATGAAAGTCCAAGTTAAAGTATTAGATGCGCGTTTAGGTCAAGAGTGGGCTTTGCCTTCTTATGCAACCACAGGTTCAGCAGGTTTAGATTTACGTGCATGTTTAGATACAGCGATTGATATTGCGCCAGGTGAAACTGTTTTGGTTAAAACTGGTTTGGCAATTTATATCGAAGATCCAAACTTTGCAGGTTTGATTTTGCCTCGTTCTGGTCTAGGCCATAAACACGGGATCGTTTTAGGTAACTTGGTTGGCTTGATTGATTCAGATTATCAAGGTGAATTGATGGTATCTGTCTGGAACCGTAGTCAAAATACATTCCGTTTAGAACCCGGTGAGCGTTTGGCACAATATGTTCTTGTACCAGTCGTACAAGCCGAGTTTGAACAAGTGAGTGAATTTGTTGCAACTGAGCGCGGTGCTGGTGGTTTCGGACATACGGGCAAGCAATAATTTTCCGGTAAATATCACTTAAAATGCAATGTTTTACTGGAAAACATTGCATTTTTCATATTGATTGTTTGTTTAAAGTATATTACAAAGCAACTGATTAATTATTTTAATTTTTCTGAACAAGGGTTAATTAATTACTTAATAATTTCGCCATTTTTGAATAATCGAATGATTATAAAAATAGGGGCTTGCTGTGAATATACAACAAACATTTCCTTTGAATATTTTTCGTGCTTATGATATTCGCGGAAAACTTTCAAATCTCACGCCAAATATTATTTGTTCAATTGCCCACGCCTTAGCTTTACAATATAAAAACGCTGGACAGAATCAGGTTGTTGTTGGTTATGATGCGCGATTAACCAGCCCTCATTATGCTGAAATTATTCAGCACGCGCTTCAACAAGAAGGTCTGCAAGTGACCAGTATTGGTTGCTGCTCATCACCGATGATGTATTACATTGCCCGTGATTTTGGTGGGAATGGCATTATGGTGACTGCAAGCCATAATCCAAAGTCTGATAACGGAATTAAGTGGATTGTCAAAGGAGAGCCTCCGAGTCCTGAAACGATTCAATCCGTTGGTCAGCTCGCGCAAATTTCTCTACCGACTGCCAAAGAATATTTTTCCTCAGATATCCGCTCGCATCACACTATTCCGCAATATTGTTTACAGTATCAACACGCATTAATTGATGATATTCAATTGGCTCGACCATTAAAAGTTGCTCTTGATGGTTTACATGGTTCAGCAGGCCATTGTGCAAAACTGGTGCTGGAACAGTTAGGTTGTGAGGTGGTTGCATTACGTTGTGAAGCCAATGGGCATTTCCCCGATCATGCACCAGATCCTTCTCATGCTGAGCATTTAAAGCAATTACAGGCAGCAATTTTGTCAGAACAGGCCGATCTTGGTATCGCCTTAGATGGGGATGGTGATCGTGTTGTTTTGCTAGATGAGCAGGCCACGATTATTAGCCCTGATCGCTTGCTGTCCTTATTTGCACAAATATGTTTACAGCAGCATCCACAAAAAGAAATTGTTTTTGATGTGAAATGTTCGCGTATGGTGTCTGACACGGTTCAGCAACTTGCGGGACAGGCTAAAATGATCCGTACAGGAAGCAGTTTTTTACGGGCTTATTTATCTCAATCTAAAGGTGCAGCGGTCTTTGGTGGTGAATATGCAGGCCATTATGTCTTTAATGACGGACGTGGTTATGGCTATGATGATGGTCTCTATGCGGCTTTGCGTGTAATGGAATACCTTACACAATCAACAGCAAAAAGCTTGTCTGAATTATTGAGTATTTATCCTGAACGTTACTGCACCGAAGATACTTATATCAGTACGCATGATGCCAATCCGAAACAGGTTTTAGATGAGATTGAGATTTTAAGTCACCATTTAGATGCACGTTTAAGTAAAATAGATGGTGTAAGACTTGATTTTGATGATGGTTTTGGCATTATTCGAGCATCAAATACTGGTGAATATTTTACCGTCCGCTTCGATGCAGACAATCCAGATCGGTTAGTTGAAATTCGCCAGACATTTGTTTCTATGTTGCAAGACCATTATCCACAGATTGCACAAGAACTCGCACAGGCTTAATAAGGAGAGACGCATGCCACATGAACATATCGGCATTGATAAAGCAAAAATTTTGATTGAAGCTTTGCCGTATATCCAACGATTTGCAGGAAAAACGTTGGTTGTAAAATATGGTGGTAATGCGATGACTGATCCGGAACTAGAAAGTTCATTTGCCCGCGACATTGTGTTGTTAAAAACAGTAGGTTTAAATCCGATCGTTGTACATGGTGGCGGTCCACAAGTTGATTCATTATTAAAACGTTTAGGACAAGAATCTGACCGTATTGATGGCATGCGCGTGACCGATGAAGCAACCATGGAAGTGGTTGAGATGGTACTCGGCGGTAGCGTTAATAAATCGATCGTTAACCTGATCAATAAACATGGTGGTCGTGCCATTGGTTTAACAGGTAAAGATGGCAATTTGCTGCGTGCACGTAAATTGTTGATGGAAAAACAGGAAGCAGACGGTTCCGTTTCACAGATTGACTTGGGCATGGTTGGCGAAGTCACAGGTGTAAAAACTGACGTCCTTGAAATGTTTACCCAAAGTGATTTTATTCCTGTTATTGCGCCACTCGGTGTAGATGAGGATGGCAATACTTATAATATCAATGCTGACCTTGTGGCTGGAAAAGTTGCAGAAGCGTTAGGCGCAGAAAAACTGATTTTATTGACCAATATCACGGGTGTACTGGACGAAAATAAAAACTTGTTAACGGGGCTGACCACGCAAGAAGTTGATCGTCTGATTGAAACAGGCGTGATTTATGGTGGCATGATTCCAAAAGTGGGTTGTGCACTCGATGCGGTAAAAGGTGGTGTGGTCAGTGCGCATATCGTTGATGGACGTGTACCGCATGCAAGTTTGTTAGAAATCTTTACTGATCATGGTGTGGGTACTTTAATTACCAATCGCGTCAAGCATTAATTCTGCTGATGAAAACAAAAAGGGGCCTTAAATTGGCCTCTTTTTTTCGTCATGTGTTGTTCATGTTTTAGTCATCTCAATGTCATTTAAGCGCTTTAAGGTAAATCTAGCCATAAGGAGCTTTCATTATGCTAGAAAAATTAAATCAATATCGCCAGACATTGACTTTACCTTTACGCCACAAACCAGCTCAAAACCAGTTCCGTTTTGAATGGGTGGATAATTTAAAAGAATTACAAGATGTACAACGTTTTAGAGCTACACAATTTAGCCATCAATTTGGGATGCATTTTGAAGATGGTTTAGATCAAGACCTTTATGATTTTGGCTGTGAACATGCCGTTTTACGTGAGAAGTGGACAGGTGAAATTGTTGCCTATACTCGATTAAAATTATTTCAAGGCCATGAAATCGGGCAGAGTTATAGTGCTCAGGAATTCGAAATTGTTCCGCATTTATCACATTTACCGAGTGTTTTAGAAATTGGTCGAACTTGCGTTCACCCTCAATTCCGTTCTGGTAAAGCACTTTCCATGCTGTGGTTGAATCTGGTGCCTAAAGTATTATGGTCAATGCGTGCCAAATATCTAATGGGCTGTGTCAGTATTCATTTAGACGATAATCTGGCGCGTGCTTATTACACCCATCGTCAGATTCAACAATTGGGTGAGCATCAAAGTATTGATATCCGTTCAAAACGTATTTTTGAACCTGAACGTCCTGATTATAGTTTTCCACAAGATGAACGGATGCCAAAATTATTCCAAACCTATTTAGGCATGCAATCGAAACTTTCAAAACAGGCATTTTATGATGAAGATTTTAAATGTCTGGATTATTTTGTGTTTTTGGAAGTGAATAAGATCGCCATGTCTTTTGTCATGAACAAAATGGTGCAACGTTAGTCTTATATCATTCTTGGTCCAATAGTGAGCACATATTAAGATTTACAAGCGATCTCAACCTCATGCACAATAGGCGTAGATGTTAGATAGTTAAAAGATATGTGCCAGCTATTAGGAATGAATTGTGCTACCCCGAC
This sequence comes from Acinetobacter sp. NRRL B-65365, assembly GCF_001605865.1. NCBI lineage: Bacteria > Pseudomonadati > Pseudomonadota > Gammaproteobacteria > Moraxellales > Moraxellaceae > Acinetobacter > Acinetobacter sp. NRRL B-65365. The sequence continues at coordinate 23,669 of NZ_LRPD01000012.1, forward strand.
AGATATTACCTTTTCGTTTCGTGGGTTCTCCCAACGAGCAGGGGTCACGTCTGATCATTGTGATGGCTTTGGTATTGCATTCTTTGAAGACAAAGCCTGCCGTTTGTTTGTCGATAATCAATCGGCGGTAGAATCTCCAATTGCAGATCTGATTCGTAACTATCCGATCAAGTCTCGTAATGTCATTGCCCATATCCGTAAAGCCACACAGGGCAAAATCAACTTAGAGAATTCACATCCTTTCTTGCGTGAGTTATGGGGCAGACATTGGATTTTTGCCCATAATGGCGATTTGCATGACTTTAAACCTGAGCTTAGCGGGCGTTTTGAACCTGTCGGCAATACGGATAGTGAGCTGGCATTTTGCTATTTACTAGATCAGATGGTTGAGGCATTTGGCTATACCGAGCCAAGTTTAGAAGAGATTTTTTCACTATTAGAGCGTATTTCTCCACAAATTGCCGAGCATGGAACGTTTAATTTCTGCTTGTCGAATGGTAAGGCCCTGTATAGCTATGCCACCACTAAATTGCATTGGCTGGTACGTGAATATCCTTTTCAACATGCACATTTAATTGATCTGGATGTAGAGGTCGATTTTAGTCAGGTCACGACACCTGAAGATCGTGTGGCTGTGATTACCACAGAGCCTTTAACGCATAACGAAGCATGGACTGCATACCAGCCTGGGGAAATGATCTTATTCCAATGTGGTAAACCGATTTTGCATGCTTTAACACGAGTAGAGCGTTTAATCCGCGAAGCAGAAAATCCTGCATTAAAACGAATAACTAAAGCAGATCAGTATTAATATAGAAGATATAACCAGAATATATGTTTGAACTGTTTTTATTAAAAAATTAGTTCTCATTTTTCTGGTTAT
>NZ_LRPD01000013.1:0-103020 GCF_001605865.1 Acinetobacter sp. NRRL B-65365
TTAATTCATGCTGGCCATCAATACGTTGCAGGAAGACTTGGGAATTTAAATTTTGATTTGAAAACTGAATATGGATCGCACGTTTCTGTGCTGTGAGGCCTAAACTGTCCAAGGCTTGAAATATATTACTCAACATATTTTTTATAAAATATTTACTCAAATTTTCCGCATTTTATACAAAATAGACAAATTTGTCTATTTTGTATAATTATCGTTACTCTTGATTTATATGGCGTTTATAAATCCCTTCACTCATCAAAGCATAGATATTTTCCAGATCGTTACGTTGTGTCTCCGCTAATAAATGGCGCTGCATCTTTAATATATTCTGATCACCACGCATTGCAGGCCCTGTCTGCATTTGTTTAGGGTCATTCTGGGTCGCCTTATTCGCAGTTTCCATAATTAAAGGATATAACAAACTAAAATCAACCTGCTCGGCATCTACAATTTGTTTTGCCAAGTCATAGCAATAATTGCTGAAATTACAAGCAAATACAGCCGATAAATGTAAAGTTTGTCTTTGCTTAGAACTATATTGATAGACACGATGGCTTAAACTGTTTGCTAATTCTGTTAAAAAAGCTAAATCCTGCTGCTCAGCAGCTTCAACAAATAAAGGGGTTTCTGCCCAGTTCACATCCCGTTCAAAACTAAAGGTTTGCAAAGGATAAAACACACCAGCTCGATAATGAGTATTTTGTAGAACCGATAAACTGGTGCTGCCCGAGGTATGTACAATCAGATTATCTGGTAAATAAGCTGTAATCGACTCAATTACGCTGGAAATGGCCTGATCACTTACCGCAATAATTACCAAATCTACCTGTGGATCAAGTTGATTAACCTGATTAATCGCTTGAGCATTTACTTGATCTGCAAGGGTACCAGCATGATGTAAGTCTCGGCTAAACACTTGCGCAATCTGATGCTGCTGTTTTAAAGCTCGAGCTAAATGTGTCGCAACCCGCCCTGCACCAATCAATGTAATTTTCATAAACTTTATCTAAGCACGTGATTTGCTTAAGCATGCCAATAAAAAAAGGACGAATCAATTCGTCCTTTTCTACTTGTTTATTTAATTGACATTATTTAGGTAAACAATCCGTTCAATCGTGCGTTGGATAAAGCATTTGGTATATTGCATATCCTGATCTTGCTGATGCATCGCATCATTCCAGTAACCCGCCTGTTTCTGATAAGTTTCCCGGTCTTTTTCAGGAGTATCATAAACACTCTTCTGTGACAGCACTTTACAATCTACATCACGTTTCTCAAACCAGTCTGACTGATCCTGCTGTAATTGTGCCTTTTGTTCAGGACTGAACTTATCCCACGTCTGATTTAAACGTTCCACTTGTTTTGCCTTTTCAGCATCCAGCTCTTTGTTACGAATATTCATGGCCTTTTGCGCCAGATCCATTTGAGCAGATGACTTTGCATCATACTCCTGCTGGGCCTTTTCACTATTCTGTTCAATCAGGCGGTTTTCTTTTAAATACGCCATGTAATGCACGGCTTTGGTCGCCATAAACACAACACCATCAATCACGGCATTTTGATCTGGAATATTCAACACGACACCATCTTTATCGGTTTTGGTCAGATTATAAGAAAACTCACCACGCAACTGATCATCTTCAAGCTTTAATGGATAGTCACTATCTGAGAAATAATCACCTAAAGTATAAGTCGACTGGCCTTCATCCTCACCATCTCGTTGATATTTCTGCTCTTCGAGATACGCATTTTCAGCACGTTTCTGTAAGCCTTTCGGGAATGAAATCACCAATTGGCTATCACAATCCAGTAATGTTTTTGACGCTTGCTCACTGTCGCTATTATCTAAAGTACGGACATTTTTGATTTCAAATTTCAGTCCCTTGTTAATTTTATCTAAAATTTCATAATCAGCCTGATATTCGCTTTCTCGCAAACTCCGTTCAATTTGCTTTAAATAGGCTTTCTTTAAAGCTGCCTGAATATTATTCAAGTTATCTTGATTGGTACAACTCCATTCTGAAACAGCTGTATCAATATTTTCAACTTTCTCTTTGGGTTTGAATTTATCGCATCCTGTTAATAAAATTGCTGTCGTTAATGTGGTGAATATCAAAAACTTATTCATATTAATTACCCTATTATCTTATTTTCGGGCGTATTCTACTCAATTTAATTCGATCTATTCGAGTCTTTTCTTTGACTTTATTTAAATTAATTTTGAGATAAGACTTTAAATGTAATTATAAGTCAAAATTAAAGGAGCTATTATCCTAATAGCTCCTTTAAAGTGTTGCATCATTCCAAATTTAAGGTGTGATTGAGAACTCAATACGTCGGTTTTTAAAACGTCCTTCTTCCGTTGTATTATCTGCAACTGGATTATCTGCACCATGCCCAACTGCTGTTAGCTGGTCAGCAGCAACGCCCTGACTCACCAAATAATCCACCACAGCTTGAGCACGTTTTTGCGATAACGTTTTATTACTGTTCGCGTTACCTGTTGAGTCGGTATAACCCGCCACAGTCAATTTCGCATCTTTGGTATTTTTCATTAATGCCGCAGCTTTATCCAGAATGGCTTTATTCTCATCTGGAATCTGGTTTGAACCTGTAGAGAAATTAATAATCTGTAGGTTTAATGCCTTGATCACATCATTAATATCAACCTGATTGGCATCAATATTTGCTAAAGCATCTTGTGCGGCATTTAAACTATGACTCACAGAATCAGCGGCAGTCATTGGAGCTTCAACCACCACTTCTGTATTGGGCACCAAAGCTTTAATTTTGCCAAGTAAATCGTTAAGTTGATTCGCATCTCCACCTTTCAAAGTGATCTTGTCACCAATCCAGTCCAGAGAAACATTCGGCACACCTTTCAGTAGACCTAATACGCCAGCAAGACCTGCCTGATCCATAAAGGTTCCAGCATGTTTTGTTGCAGTATCAACTGTACAATCCTGATTCGCAGAAAAAACCTCTTTGACTTTGGCCTGTATGGTCGCCAAAAATCCTTGATCCCCAACACCCACCTGACATTGGGCAAGATTACCTGAACCATCGGTGCTTAAAGCTAATGTCGCTGGTGCAGCATCTGCCGCAACTTCTGAGGCTGAATTTGTATCATGAGTTACAGGTGCAGTCGCCTGTTTGTTTTGACAAGACTTCCACAACCAAGCCACCAATAAACCGAGAATAATCAAGGCCACAATAGGTAGCCATGCACGAGATTTAGGTCCCGTCGCTGCCGAAGTATTGGCAAAGTTAGAAGTAGCAGCAGATGCGCTCGACACCAACCCGAGTGGCGCCAATAGACCAACCGCCCATGCTGGCAATAATGAACGGATCGAATCCATATGTTGTTTTAAATAGTTCACAATACTTTGCGTATCATTGCCAGCTTCACTGGTTAAAGCGGCCAGACTTTTTGGAATCGCTTGAGTTAACGTTTGTTCTGTTTCAGCACTGGAAAGTTGCCCATTGCTTAAATTGGTCAGAAGCGCATTTTTGACTTGGTCATTATGCCCTAATAAATCTGATAGTGAGGGCGAAATAGAATCTTTTAATTTCTGAATAAGTTCAGGTTTTGCCGCTAAAATAGAAAGTAAAATGGGATAGAACCTAGATAAAAGAGCACTTTTTTCATTTACTAGACCGTCTTGATCACTCACGATCATCGAAGTCACTTTCTGCTTTAACAGTTCCATTGGGTTTATTGACATTGTTATTCACTCCAACACATTAAATTTATAATATTCAGAACACTCAAGAAAAAAGCGAAGCTCAAGTGAACTGCTGCTTTTTCATTCTAATCTTTTGTATTTTTTTTATTCATTTTTATATAATTTAAATACAATACTTACATCACAATTTACAAAGAAAAATAAGAAATGCGCATCTTTTTTAACAATTGGTACAATATTACCAAATCAAAAAACAACCTTATATTCTTCACAATTATCTATTTTTATATTTAAAATCAGAAGATTATAAAAATAAGAAATTCACTCTAGACTATACATTCAAACCAGCAAGCATCATTTACTTAAATGATATAAAAAAATCAGGGAAAAGCCAAAAAGCACTGTAAAAAGTGGAAAGATCTTGTTCTGCTTTTTTGTAGGAGGCACGATAGGAATAGCGGGAATAACGTCTAGCAATTGCTCTTTAATATAGGTTTCATTTAATTGTGCCAAAACTCCGGTAGTCCAGCTCGGCAATAAAGAATAAATCGATGCTTTATGATCTCTTAAATAATAAATGATCGCCATCGCATCATTGCCCACTTCATTGGATAAAACCGCCAGACTTTTAGGAATAGCCCGATTTAAGGTAATCTCTACCTCAGCTACGGACACCTTTCCCGCGGCCAGTCTCAACAACAACGCATTCTTAACACGCTCATTTTCTTCCAGTAAATCAAAAATAGAAGGCGTAAGTTTTTCTCTTAACTTATCGACCAGCTCAGGCTTTTCTAGAAAACGATAAAGTAAGATAGGATAAAATCTTGATAAGACATCATTTTTTTCATTCACCAAGCTGGTTTGATCATTTACAATCACAGATGAAACTTTCTGTTTAAGTAATTCCATAGGATGTATAGACATCGTATTAAGCTCCAATTATTAGAATGGCTTATTTCTCTTTTTTATAATTTTATGTAAGGCATATCTCATTTATATAATTACTTTAATCTATTTTTTCTTGTTTTTATCTATTCTGTAAAATTTAAATACAATATCTACATCACATTTTACAAAGCGGAATAAGACTTAGCTCCTATTCCGCTACATAAACAAGCTTTTGCTTTACGCGAAAGTGGTCACAACTTTACCTGTCAATTGCTGGCCAATAAGTGGTGTATTCTTACCTTGTGAAAGAATGCTTTCTTTAGACACAGTCCATTGTAGTTCTGGATCAACCAATACCCAGCCTGCTTCCTGTATCCAACGTTCTGTCATATTGGCAACTTGTGCTGGTGTCGAAGTGACTTTTGCCACCCATTCCAACGGCTCAAACAGTCCTTCCTGAATCAGTTGCACACCGAGAGCGACATAGGTATCAAATGCAGTAATCCCTGGTTGAGTTTCCGCAAAAGGTGCCATTTTCGCTGAGCTGCTCAAAGGTTCATGATGGGTACAGATTGCGTCAATCACGCCTTCTTTTACGCCCTGACGTAATAACTCTTTATCCTGTTCCGAACGCAATGGCGGGCGCACATGTGCAAGTGAATTAAAGCCATCGGTCAATTGCTCGGTGAGATGTAACTGATGCATCGCGACATCTGCAGTCACAGGTAAGCCTTTGGCCTTTGCTGCACGGATCAAATCGACCGATGCGCCGCAAGACAATAAACCAAAATGTGCTTTCACACCGGTTGCTTCAATCATCAAAAGATATTTAGCAATCGCAACCGTTTCCGCAATTGCAGGAATCATCGGTAGGCCTTGGCGAGAAGCGATGAAGCCTTCATGCGCACAACCATCTTTGGCAATTTGCGGTTCTTCTCCATAGAACACGACGGTTAAACCCAAGCCTGCGGCATATTCAAGGGTACGGATCACCACATCATCATTTTCAAATGCAGCATTGGCATTTGAAACAGCAGTACAGCCACCCTTCTTTAAACTTGCCATATTGGCAGGTTGCTTACCATTTAAACCTTGCGTTTGTGCGCCAATAATATGTAGATAAATTCCGCCATCCAGTTGAGCTTTTTCAATCAGACCGTGGATCAAGGCACCATTATCTTGCACGATTGGCTTTGAGTCTGGTGGCGTAATAACATGCAAAATACCATTGGCACGTGCAGCTTTTCCTTCCGACTTTAAGGTTCCATGCTGTTGCTGACCCGGCTCACGCATTCTTGCGCACAAGTCCACCATGGTTGGCATTAACCATTTGCCTTGACCATTGATGGTTTCATCCACCTGATCAACGGCATCAATACGCTTACCATTTTCGATATAAACCGTTTGCACCTGATCAGTCTGTTGAATTGGATCGAGCACACGGACATTTTCAATTTTTACAATACTCATGTGATCTATCCCTTACAGTGCAATCGCTTCAATTAAACCTTGTTCTTGTAACTGCCCTTGCATCGCAAGTGCCAGTACAGCCATACGAACCGCAATACCGTTGGTGACCTGTTTTAAAATTACGGATTGATCCCCATCTGCCACGCTCGAGTCAATTTCAACACCACGGTTCATTGGGCCAGGATGCATCACGATACAATCAGGTTTTGCCAGCGCCAGACGCTCTTTGTTTAAACCATACATTTTGTAGAATTCGGCCTGTGATGATAAGGCTGGTGAATCAATACGTTCATTTTGGATACGTAAGGCAATAATCACATCGCAATCTTTCACACCTTCATCCATTTTATTAAACAGACGAACATGCTCACCATATTCATTAAAACCCACTGGCAATAAAGTATTTGGTGCAATTACACGAATGTCTTTACAGCCCAATGTTTGCAACGCTGCTACATTCGAACGTGCTACACGTGAATGTTTGATGTCACCAATAATGGCGACTGTCAGCTCTTCAAATGGTTTCTTGGTCTCACGGCGAATGGTCAACATGTCCAGCATGGCCTGAGTTGGATGTGCGTGACGACCATCACCTGCATTGATAATCGCGACATTCGGACAGACATCTTTGGCAATAAAATGAGCTGCACCCGATGAAGAATGACGTACCACGAAAATATCCGCTGCCATAGCTTCCAGATTCCACAATGTATCGCGTAGCGTCTCGCCTTTCGAGGTACTTGAACGTGCAATATCGATGTTCAAGACATTGGCAGACAAACGTTTTGCTGCTGCTTCAAAAGTGGTACGAGTACGGGTGGAGTTTTCAAAGAAGAGATTCATTACCGTCAGTCCTTCAAGTAACGGACGGTTGATCAAATTATTATTTTCATCTAAAAAGCTTTGCGCTGTATCTAAAATCTTGGTCAAGGTTTCTTTAGAAAGACCCTCAATTGTTAAAAAGTGTTTTAGATTTCCTTGTTGATTGAGCTGGATCTGACTCAAAGTATGCAATGCCGCCAAGTGCATAAGAGATTCCTAACACGTTAAGTTAACGCATTATACAGACTTTAGATTTGGTGCGTAGTTGAAGTTTTCAGCACTTAAGTAAAAAAAGGATGTAATTTCCCCCTTACATCCCTTTTATAATCTATAGCTTATGTGACTTATAACTTAACGTAATGCACCAATATAGTGATGATGAACCTGAGCCTGATAAATTTCTTCCTCGGTTACTTCTATTGAATAGGCATCTGAAGCGACTTCTTTTTGAAGATCTGACGTGTTCTCCTTTACTATCGAAACAGGCTCAGGATATAGCTCGACCAATGGACTCAAGCGTGCCACAAAGCGTTCTAATTCCGGATCTTGAGTATCGAGAGCAATGCCCAGCACATGTTTGGCATAATCCTTATTATTCACCAGATACATCACATCAATTACACGCCCACAAACACGTCTTAAACGGACATACATTTGAGTGGCAATCGTAAATGCCTCAGCATTGACCAAAACTTCGTTCTTCATCACATTCTCCCAGCCTTCAAATTTAAATGCTTAAATTTCATTCGCTTTAAGTAAAATTATTTGCCAATGAACGGAATACTAAAAAGCAAAAGCTGTACCAATTATTCAAATCATGATTAAAACCGCCCGATCAATTTAAAAAAATCATGCTTAATCACGGCCTATCAATGAAAAAATTGCATCGAAACGATGATAAAGCTGACAATCACACAAATATGCACCGACAGAACAAACAAAAATCAGTTAAAATAGCCGATTGCTGAACTGCTTTTTTGGAAATGTGCATGAATTCTACACAACGTCTGACAAACTATTGGGTGACCTGTGCGGATGGACTTGAAACCTTATTACAACAAGAACTCGAACAGTTAGGGATTCAAGACATTCAACGCTTCGCTGGACGTTTGGTTTTTAAAGGCACACTCGAAAATGCATATCGCATTTGTATGTGGTCGCGTCTCGCCTCTCGCGTACTTTTACCGATTCATACACATGAACTAGAACATACACATGACGCCCGTGATGTCGCAGAAGAACTCTATGAAGGTGCGATCAGCTTTGACTGGTCTTTGATTTTTGCACCACAAAGTACCTTTGCGATTCGCTTGCACGTTGAACGTGAAATTAAGGTTAATACTCAATTCGCGACACTCCGTGTTAAAGATGGTGTAGTTGATTCCTTCATGGAAGCTGTGGGTAAACGTCCAAGTATTGATATCAAGCAACCAGAAATTACGCTCTATGTATTGGCGGGTAAAACCGAACATACCTATTGCCTAGATTTATCTGGTGATTCTTTACATAAACGCGGCTATCGCCGTTTTATGACCGATGCACCGATTAAAGAAAACTTGGCTGCAGCAATTTTACAAAAAGCACAACTTGCGCAATATCAACCCGATATTATTCTTGATCCAATGTGTGGTTCAGGTACATTTATTATTGAATCGCTTTTGATCCTGACTGATCGTGCACCTGGTCTGGTGCGCCGTTTTGGCTTTAATGGCTGGCATGGGCATGACCATGAATTATGGATGTCTCTCAAAGCCGAAGCTGCTGAGCGTCATGAAAAAGCCTTACAACAGCCATTACCACAATTCTATGCTTATGATGCAGACTGGGAAGCAGTAAAAGCGACACGCCAAAACATTATCGCTGCGGGTTTTGAAAAGTTACTTGATCAAATCCAGATTGAAGAACGCACTTTGGCAGACTGGGATGATTTCCATGCCGAAGGTAAAAAAGCTTTTATCGTCACCAACCCACCGTATGGTGAGCGTTTAGGCGATAAAGCATCGAATCGTTCTTTGTATCTAGGCTTATCTGCCTTACTTCAAAAGAATTTCCCAAATCAGCGTGCAGCCATTATTGCGGCTCAAATTGAGCAGGCAGATGTACTAGCCTTTAACGATCCACAAACCTTGCGTTTAATGAATGGTAAATTACCAATTTATACACGTTTTGGTACGGTAAAACCTGCGACTGTCACTCAACCCTTCTTGGCAAATTGGCAACCACAACAATTTGAAGCAATTGAAGGCGCCGAAGACTTTACCAACCGTTTGCAAAAGAATATGCAAACTTTGAAAAAGTGGGCAGTGAAGGAAAATATCTATTGCTTACGCTTATACGATGCAGATTTACCAGACTTTAATATCGCAGTTGATTTGTACGGTGACAAATTGCATGTACAAGAATATGCACCACCGAAAAAAATTGACCCAGAAAAAGCAAAAAAACGTTTTAACCTTGGTCTTGCTGCAATCCGTGCAGTAACAGGTCTAAATCGTGATGCCATCTTTATTAAAACCCGTGCCCGTCAAGCCGGAACGAATCAGTACACCAAACAAAGTACTGCATCTAAACGCTTTATCGTACAAGAAGGCGATGCACGTATCTTGGTGAATCTGACTGATTATCTGGATACAGGTTTGTTCCTTGATCACCGCCAGATGCGTTTACGCATTGCTAAAGAGGCACGCGGCAAGCACTTCCTTAATCTGTATAGCTATACCTCTACTGCTAGCCTGCATGCCGCTTTAGGGGGTGCAGCGAGCACAACCAGTGTCGATTTATCTAATACTTATCTGAGCTGGTCAAAAGAGAACTTTGTTCTGAATGGTTTAACCGTAGATCATGCAGATGAACAACATATGTTCTTCGCCAGTGACTGCTTTGAGTGGTTAAAAGAAGGTCATGAGCAATACGATCTCATCTTCATTGATCCACCAACCTTCTCTAACTCGAAGAAGTTCTACGGTACTTTTGACGTGCAACGCGACCACGTTTCATTGCTTAAACGTGCCATGAATCGCTTAACCAGCGACGGTACGCTCTACTTCTCAAATAACTATCGTGGTTTTGAGCTAGACGAAGAGATTGAAGCCATGTATCAGGTCGAAGAAATCACTTCTGAAACCATCGGACTGGATTTCAAACGTAATCAAAAAATCCATCGTGCCTGGAAAATTCAGCACCCAAGTATTTAAGTGTTTTGAATACTCACCGAAAGGTAATTTTGCTTTTTTTTACGTTCGGTGAGTCAAACTCATAAATCATAAAGCGATCAGGAGCCTCAGTATGGGGTTTTATGGTCGCTTTTCTTTTCTCACGAACATCCATCACCGTGGTTTTTTTCTGCTCTTCGTAAGCCGAAAAACCTCCTTCGGCAAGCATACTGACACGAATTTCACGTAAATTCCGGTCACTCAACACACGCTGTGAACGCCAGCGTTCCTCCGCAGGCTTTAATGCATCTTGTTGAGCTTTGATAATGATACTTGGCAAGGCATTATTTAATGCACCTGTTTGCAAAGACAAGGTTCCCTCAGGCAATGGCTGTGCAGCATGTCCGATAGAAGATAAAGCCGTGAACAACAAAATTACACACGTACCTGTGCAATGATGTCTGTTATTTTGCATTTTAATTCATCCTGAATTTTTTTCTTATTTGTTTTGAAGTTATCAAGTTTTTATAGACGTGGCAATGTCATTGGTAATATTCCTGTAAAAATCTGACCAGATGCACCAACATAAAAAAAGATGGTGACTTTCATCACCATCTTTTTGGGTAAAACATTAAAACTTCCGCTTAGCTCAGTTTTAACTTATCAAATACCAGATGACCATTCTCACCTTTGATCAGGATATTGTCTCCAGGCTGGAACTCACCAGATAGGATTTTCTGAGCCAGACTATTTTCAACCTGTTGCTGAATCGCCCGTTTCAATGGACGCGCACCATATACAGGATCAAAACCAGCATCAATCAACAGATCAAAAGCAGTATCATCCACAGTTAAGCCCATATCACGTTCACTCAAACGTGTGCGTAAACGATCTAACTGAATGTCTGCAATACCACGAATCTGTGCTTTTTGCAGAGAATGGAAAATGACCAACTCATCAATACGGTTGATAAACTCTGGACGGAAATGCTGCGTTACCGCACTCATCACCACTGCCCGTACTTCATCATCAGTTGCACCTTCTCCCAGTTCACGTACATCTTGCGAACCTAGGTTAGAGGTCATTACGATCACCGTGTTCTTAAAGTCAACCACACGACCTTGTGAGTCCGTTAAGCGACCATCATCCAATACTTGTAATAAGATATTGAATACATCTGGATGTGCTTTTTCCACCTCATCGAATAACACCACGCTATACGGCTTACGACGAACGGCTTCAGTTAAAACACCACCTTCTTCATAACCGACATAGCCTGGAGGCGCACCGACTAGACGGCTGACAGAATGTTTTTCCATGAATTCGGACATATCAATACGAATCATGGCATCGTCGCTATCAAACAAGAAGTTAGCCAATGCTTTGGTTAGCTCCGTTTTACCCACACCTGTCGGGCCAAGGAACAAGAATGATCCACTTGGGCGGTTCGGGTCAGATAAACCTGCACGTGAACGGCGTACTGCATTGGAAACAGCAACCACAGCTTCATCCTGCCCAACAACACGGTTGTGTAAAAACTCTTCCATATTGAGAAGTTTTTCACGTTCACCTTGTAGCATTTTCGCCACAGGAATTCCTGTTGCCGCACTCACGACTTCAGCAATTTCGTTTTCAGTGACTTTGGTACGAATCAGCTTCGGTTCTTCATTTTCCTCAGCAACTTCGGCCTGCTCCAGACGTTTTTGTAACTCTGGAATGACTCCATATTGCAAGCGTGCAGCTTCAGCCAAATCACCTTCACGTTTGGCTTTTTCCAAAGCACTACGCGCCTGATCAAGTTCAACCTGTGCCTTCTTATCACCTTCAACCAGTGTTTTTTCAGCTTTCCAGATCTCTTCAAGATCATTGTACTCTTTTTGCTTTTCCGCAATCTGTTGCTCAAGATGATTCACTTCGGCTTTACTGCCCGCATCTTCATCTTTTTTCACCGCTTCCAATTGCATTTTCAACTGGATTAAACGGCGATCAAGTTTATCCAAAGCTTCTGGCTTAGAATCAATTTCCATTTTAATCCGCGATGCAGCCTCATCAATCAAGTCAATCGCCTTATCTGGTAATTGACGATCAGTAATATAACGATGAGACATCTTCGCTGCAGCAATAATGGCTGAGTCGAGAATTTGCACACCGTGATGGGTTGCATATTTTTCTTTAAGACCACGTAGGATCGCAATGGTATCTTCTACACTCGGCTCATCGACCAACACTTTCTGGAAACGACGCTCAAGCGCAGCATCTTTCTCGATGTATTGACGGTACTCATCTAAAGTGGTCGCGCCCACACAACGGAGCTCACCACGCGCCAAAGCAGGTTTTAGCATATTACCTGCATCCATCGCGCCATCACCTTTACCTGCGCCAACAAGCGTATGTAACTCGTCAATAAACAGGATGATCTCACCTTCGTGCTTCGCAAGGTCTTTAAGGACTGCTTTTAAACGCTCCTCAAACTCACCACGATATTTTGCGCCCGCAAGCAATGAGCCCAAGTCAAGTGAAAGCACACGCTTGTTCTTTAAGCTCTCTGGGACTTCGCCATTGATAATACGTTGTGCCAAACCTTCAACAATCGCTGTTTTACCCACCCCTGGTTCACCAATCAACACTGGGTTGTTTTTAGTACGGCGCGATAACACCTGAATGGTACGGCGAATCTCATCATCACGGCCAATCACGGGATCAAGCTTGCCCGCTAAGGCACGTTCAGTTAAATCAATGGTGTATTTATTAAGTGAGTCACGTTGATCTTCATGATTATTGCTCATGACTTTGTCATTTCCTCGAATATTTTCAATTACTTTACGTAAATTATCTGGCGTAACACCCACGCCATTTAAAATGGTTTTGGTTTCGCCTGTTTCTGCCAGACCGAGTAATACCCAATCGGTTGATAAAAACTCATCACCTGCTTTCTGTGCATAACGGTCAGCTAAATTCAGCGCCTTTACCGCTTCAGGATTAAGATTGATATCACCCGTAGGATTTGCCAAGGTTGGCGCATTTTGCAATGCTTGTTCCAGTTTCTGCTTTAACTCTGGTAAACGTGCACCCGCTTGTTGCAGCAAACTCAAATTGGCAGGTTCTTCCAATAAGGTAGAAAGAATATGAATACCTGCAATCGAGGTATGGTCTTTACCCATTGCCAATGATTGTGCATCTGAGAGTGCTTGCTGTAAGCGGTTTGTAAATTTTTCAAATCGCATTCTTGTTATTCCTCACAACAAATTTCTAACTTATCACTTAGATGGGAACGATTTTCTAAATTTCAAATAAAAATTTATATATTTTTCAATATTTTATAAAACATTATACAGATAAAACTCAGTAATAATATGGGTGTATAAACAATCTATTTCAAGTATCTTTTGTATAATTTTTCTGTCTATTCGATTCTGAACAAAATCATTATTGTGATTTTTGACCGAACGATTTAGCTTAACACTTTAGTTGATTCAAAATGATGCTCATGTACTTAAAAAAAATTTTACTCGGCGCAGCTTGCCTACTTCCTCTTCATTCGGCATTTGCCCAACTTCCACAAGATTCTCGCCGCGCTGGTGGGATTGCAGTCATTCCCTTGACAGCAAATACCACTCAAGTCTTTTATGAGCAAAAACCTGTACTCATTACACAAGAAGGCGCACAACGATATGCCGTGTTTGGTATTCCACTTTCTGCGCCATTAGGCAGTTTGAACTTAACCACCAATGCTTCTCCGATTCAGATCGAAGTAACGCCATATCGTTATGCGGAACAACGTTTAAACGTCAAGAATCAGGATTATGTCAATCCTAATCAGGATCAGCTCGACCGTTATGCAAGTGAAGCAAAAGAGCAAAACGATATTTATAGTTCATTTACTCAAAGTAACTGGAATAGCTTTCCCAATTTCATCCGCCCTACCGCAGGTAAATTTAGCAACTCTTTTGGCAGAAAACGCTTTTTCAATGGAGAAGAACGCGCACCACATTCTGGCCTCGATATTCCAGCACCCGTAGGACAGAAAGTGGTAGCCCCTGCGGATGGCGTTGTTGTAGGAACAGGCAATTATTTCTTTAATGGTAATACGGTACTGATTGATCATGGTCAGGGGCTGATCAGTATGTTCTGTCATCTCAGCAAAATTAATGTAGAGAAAGGTCAACGCATCCAGCAAGGTGAGATACTTGGGCTGGTCGGTAAAACAGGACGCGTAACAGGCCCTCATTTACACTGGGGAATGAGCCTGAATAATGCTCGGGTAGATCCACAATTATTTTTAAAATAAACAGAACAACAAATAAAAAAGTGATCGGTTCAAAAACAGATCACTTTTTAGCAAAACTTAATAGTTTAAGCTTTATGCAGCTTCAATAATTTCGAAGTCGTGGGTAATTTCGACACCACCATCAGACAGCATTTTACTGGCTGAACAATATTTTTCAGCAGAGAGTTCTACGGCCTTTTCCACCTGTTTAGATTTCACAGCTTTACCAGTCACAACGAAGTGCAAATGAATTTTGGTAAACACCGCTGGAATGCTATCTGCTCTTTCTGCTTTAAGCTGACATACGACATCGGTCACATCTTGACGAGATTTCTTTAAAATAGTCACAATATCAAACGAAGCACACCCACCAAGTCCCATTAAAATCAATTCCATAGGACGTGGACCACGGTTTTCACCCCCATATTCGGCAGAACCATCCATCACCACACTGTGGCCACTTTCTGATTTTGCTTCAAAAGCAACATTCTCTAACCAATGTACACTTGTTTGCATTGCAACTACCCGAAAAACGTTATAAATTTACTCTGTTCTTGTACACTAACATAAAATGAGTTGATAAGGAATTTCATCTCTTCTGTGTAGAAAAGGCTCTTTTAAGGGTCTGTGCGATCGGTTTTATCCAAATTCGGAAATTTTAAGCATGACTTCAAATTTTTCACAACTTAGCACTGATGCTTTATCACCAGGTCAACTACCTGAATCAGTTAAAGCGCTGCTAAAACGTGCTCATATTAATAGATATCCTAAACGCACCACGATTGTTGACGCTGGAACGGAATCAAAATCACTGTATTTAATATTAAAAGGTTCAGTGTCAATTATCTTACGTGAAGATGACGAACGTGAAATCGTAGTTGCCTACTTAAATCCAGGCGACTTCTTTGGCGAAATGGGGCTTTTTGAAAAGAACCCTCAACGTACCGCAGAAGTACGTACACGCGATGTCTGCGAAATCGCAGAAATCACTTACGACAATTTCCATGAGTTAAGTAAACAATATCCAGACTTAAGCTATGCTGTGTTTGCTCAACTGGTTCGCCGTCTTAAAAACACCACACGTAAAGTGACCGATCTGGCATTTATTGATGTGTCTGGTCGTATCGCGCGTTGTTTAATTGACTTATCTGCTCAACCAGAGGCAATGATTCTGCCAAATGGTCGTCAGATTCGTATTACCCGTCAAGAGATTGGTCGTATTGTCGGTTGTTCTCGTGAAATGGTTGGACGTGTCCTCAAGACACTTGAAGATCAAGGCATGATTCAAACTGACGGTAAAGCCATCTTAATCTTTGATGCTTCTTTGGAAGAAAATGCTTTCCCTGAAGATGAGTATGATGACGAAGATTAATTTGATCTAAGATCAAATTAATCGCTATAAAGCCAGTGCACTGTCACTGGCTTTTATGTTTTAAATCAAAATTTATAACAATTGCTGATTACATAATTACAATGATTATAGAGGTATTCAGAATGTTAACTGGTGTAAACATTTTTTATAATCCACCGTGATCATGACTATATTCATAAGATACTGATTTGGAGAGAATAAGTATGAAGAAATTAGCTTTAAGCCTTTGCGCTGTAACTGTGATGACAATTTCTGGCTGCGCATCGTTCGCAGATATGGCAGGTGCGGACAGCGCGACTTTAAACGCGCAATCAGCACAAAGTTTCTCAAAAATGACTCAGGAAGCGCGTGCTAAAAACCAGTTGGATAGTAGCTCAAGTACATATCAACGTATCAACACCGTATTCAACCGCTTAAAGCCTTATGCGGATCAAATGAATCAGACAGGCCAACGTTTTGATTGGCAACTTGCGGTATTAAAATCTGATACGGTCAATGCTTATGTTGCACCAGGCGGTAAAGTGGTCTTCTATACAGGTATTGTTAATAAGCTCAACCTGACCAATGACGAAATTGCAGCGGTGATGGGCCATGAAATGACGCATGCCTTAGAAGAACATGCAAAGAGCAAAATCGGTGCACAAGCTTTAACTAATCTTGCAATTGGGATTGGTAAATCTTATGCAGGCAACAGCATTGGTGATCTAGGTGGCGCTGCAATTGATTTAGGCAGTCAGGTTGGTATCGGTCTACCTTACTCACGCAACCTTGAAAGCCGTGCCGATTATGGCGGTTTAATGTTGATGGCAAAAGCAGGCTATAACCCAAATGCAGCAATCAGCCTGTGGGAAAAGATGAATCGCTTAGATGGCGCTGGTGGCAGTTCATTCTTGTCAACTCACCCATCAAATACACAACGTATCAGCGACATGCGTAAAAACCTGCCAGCAGCGATGGCCGTTTATAATAAACGCCGCTAATCCATAGCATTAGCAGTATCTGCCCTTAAATGCCTATGTGCATTTAAGGGCTTTTTTATTCGTGCCTCTGAATCATCAACGCTGAGCTAACTGTAAGTGCAACATATGCGTTGCAATGGTATGACGGATATGATCTGGACGAGCATGAAAATAACGCTCACTCAACCCATCACCTGATAAATCTTCAATCACGTTATACCCCATTTCAGCAACAGCTTGATGCAATGCTTTCGGTCTAAATTGACCTTTTAATGGTTCTTTTAAAAATCGTGTAAATTGGGAGACAAATAAAGTTCCGAAACGTTCAACACCTTCTAACTCCCGATAATCAATTGAATAATCCAGAACCACTTCGCTTCCCTGTGCAGCAATTTTTGCAATGCTGGCTAAGGTATGGAACGTGGTTTCTGGTTCAAGATAATGTGTCGTACCCAGCCACGAGAAAAAAGCTGCTTGATCTTGCTTCAACGTACTACGTGCCAAAGCATCTGCAATAGATTCTTTTTCAAAATCGATTGCAACAAACTCCACATTCGCTGGGAGCTCTCCCAATTGGTGTAATTTCTTTTGTTTTGCGGCTTGGGTATCAGGATGATCCACTTCGTAAATCTTGAGCTGAGGAAATTGTTGTGCCTGTCTCAAGGTAAATGAATCTAGCCCCGCACCCACTAAGACATATTGCTCGACACCACGTTCAATGGCTACATAGAGCTGATCTTCTGCATAACGTGAACGTCCTACCACTTGTCCTGTTAATAAGCCCAAGGTGCGATTAAACACGGAAGAATTCATTAGCTTGACGGTTAATGGCGTGCTGAGCAATGCCTTCCAGCCTTTACTGGTTAGCTCGAATGCAAAAGGATCTGCAAAGACAGGATCTGCAGCATTCTGAAAATGATTGGCACGCAATGCGGCAGCCGCTTCCGCCGTTCGGCTTGATTGTCCTTCTTTCATTATTTTCCCCCATATTTCTTTCTATCTTGCAAAAAATAAGCAGCAAATTCCATCCTTAGATAAAATTTACTGCTCTTTGATGATTGATTTAGAATCAGTTAGTTTTCTCAGTCTGATAAGTCACTTGATAATCATTCAAGTCCATACGTTTTAAACGTTGCTTTAACTTTTTTAATGACCAAGGCCAAGCAGCAAAGTTACGACCATTGGCATCTAAATAGTAACTCTTACATCCACCCGCATTAAACACAGTGGTTTTAAGATGTTTCTGTACCAATTCATTATGCTGCTTAATCACTTCAGGCTTAATGTTGAGTTTGGCAATGCCTTTGTCTCTGATTTTAAGCAGACCATCTACGATATAATCTAGCTGAGCTTCAGCCAAGCCAATAAATGAATCATAAACCAGTACGTTAGGCCCCAATACCAAGAATGCATTCGGCACATTTTCAATGCTTGTACCTAAATAGGCTTCTGGCGAACTGCTTTTCCATAAATCATTCAGGCATTCGCCTTTTTCATTTGAAACACGTTTGCCAATCGGTGGATGAGACACCTCAAAGCCTGTTCCCCAAATAATCACGTCCACTTCATGACGCTCACCATTTGCTGAAACAACGGTATTGCCTTCGACCTTCACCAATCCATGTGGAATCAGTTTAGTATTCGGTTGCTGCAAAGCAGGATAATAGTTGTTGGCAAACAATAAACGTTTACAGCCAATGGTAAAGTTCGGCGTCACATTTTTACGTAGTTCAGGATCTTCAATCTGGAAGCGTAAAATCAGTTTTGCCAATTCACCCACAGGTTTTAATACCGCTGGATTACGTAAACCAAAGTTGATCGCATTCAGAGACTGGGCAACCGTTTTACGCCAAGTCTTTTGAATCAATGGAAACTTCTCGATCAGCGCTTTGCTGACATCACCCAAGTCAGTATCAGGTTTTGGCACCACCCACGGCGCAGTACGTTGATACACATACAGCTCTTTGGCTTTTGGCTGAATCTGCGGTACGAACTGAATGGCAGATGCACCTGTACCAATCACTGCAATACGTTTACCTGTCAAATCATAATCATGATTCCATTTAGCTGAATGGAACATTTCACCTTTAAAAGTTTCCAGTCCATCAAGCTTTGGAATTTGTGCTTCGGTAATCGGCCCTGTAGCAAAGATCACAGTCTTAGACAGGTACTGCCCTTTATTGGTATCGATCACCCAAAGATTACGCTGGTTATCCCATGCTGCATTGAGCAATTCCGTACCAAACTCGATTTTTGAGTTCACCCCAAAATTTTCACTCACTTCTTCTAGGTAGTTCAGAATTTCAGGTTGACGCGCAAACAAGTGACTCCATTTTGCACTTGGCGCAAATGAGTAGGAATATAAAGCTGAGGGTACATCACAGCCGCAACCTGGGTAGGTATTTTCACGCCATGTACCACCGACACGTGTCGCTTTTTCAATAATTTTGTAGTTGCTATACCCCACCTGATCCAGACGAATTGCTGTCGCAATACCTGAAATACCTGCACCAACGATAAAAGTATCGTAAATGTGCGAGGGTAAAGCCTTTCCTTCAGCTGAATTTAATTTTTTTGCTTGAGCTGTCATTTAAAATGTCCTTTGTATCATGTAGCTGAAATCGTTGATTACCAACAGGTTATCTCTTTATTTCACTCTTTCAGTTCTGTTGCTTAATCAGGGTTATTTCATAAATCGATATGATGTGCCCAAAAATTTTGCATATAAATTTGGTGCCGTACGTTTCATGAGCCAGAATAACTTGGCATCAATCTGTGGAATAGTATAAAGCTCATTTTTATCCAGACGGTCTAGCGTCAGCTTTGCGACCTTGTCACTGGTGGTAAACGCCAGATTAGTCAATGCATAGTCCAGAATCCCTTTATGTGGGACTTTGCCATTCTTGATAATGTTGGTTGGTACCAGCGTTGGGCAAAGTACATTCACCTTGATGTTATGTTTACGAAGCTCAGCAGAAAGCGTCTCCGATAATGCACGTACACCCGCTTTAGTCACGTTATAGGCTGTCATTTCGGGTGCAGCTGTATAAGATGCCGCAGATGCAACATTGATAATCGCACCACGACCGAGCTGTTTAAATTTAGGTACGAAATAATGGCAACCGTGGATAACGCCCCATAAATTGATATCAGAGACCCACTTCCAGTCTTCCAGCGAAGTTTCATCAAACTTGCCGCCTAAACCAACACCAGCATTATTGATGACCAATGTGGTTGGATGTTGCATCAATTGCTCAGCCTGTTCTGCCAGCTTTTCTACTTGCTTGGCATTGCCAACATCACATTTCACCGCAAATGCTTTCGCACCTAGCGCTTCAATCTGCGCTACGGTTTCTCTGGCTGCGTCTAAATTGATATCTGAACACACCACAGTGCCGCCACGTTTCGCCAGTTCAAGCGCAAAACTACGACCAATCCCGCTTCCGGCACCCGTCACCACAGCAAATGCTTTTTGGCTTGGCTTGGTTTTCTTAGCAAATAATCTCATCATTGTTTTCCCAGCAATATCATATTGACTTGGACCAAGTTATGCAGAAGCTGCACGTACAGGTGGCACAAACTCTTTAAGGAAATAAGGGCTTAATAAACCTGTTTCAGGATTCAATAAACGCTCTTTGTAGTACGCCATATACGCAGTCGTATCATGGTCATTGGGATGGAAACTTGGACGCAGATACTCAAGAATATGCATGAAACTGCTACCGAACACGCCACGTTCACTACCGAATAACAACGCGGTACTCTCCACAATATCTTTCATATAGCGAGGATTAATCAGATTGCTTGGTTTCCGTACAAATGGCATCAGATAGCCACCCAGTGAAACACCTCCTAAAATCGTCAAACTGGCCAACAGGAAACCTGTGATTCGGAGCCAATAATCACCAGACAACTCAAGGAACACATCATAGGCAATATCTTTATGCTCTGACTCTTCCAACATATGCCACATCCACATGGCACGTTGTCTTTCATCTTGTGAGCCAAGTAAATATTCTTCGTGCTGCATCATAAATTCAGCAAGCACAGCCGTGTAATGTTCAATGCCGGCCATCAATGAAAGCTGTAAAGACTGTGGAAGTTTATAGATCCCATAATCAAACACCTTGCCAGCAATCGCACGTAGCAACTCGACTGGATAGCCATTTTCTTTCAGCACTTCGTCATTAAACTGATTATGTATTTTTGAATGAATGGCTTCCTGACCAATCAAAGAAGTCAGTCTTTGTTTTAAAATCGGATCATCAATAAAATCACGATGGTGACGTGCCGTTTCGATCACCACATCTTCACCAAAGGTTAAGAAAATGGATAAGGCATGAAAGTAAGAAGTTGCTAATTCTTTATTTAAGAAAAATCGTTCATCTAGTTCTGACGGATTAAACTTAAAGTCAAAATGACGAATTGGAATGGGCGATTTATTTGCTAGGTTCTGAATAATCCCCTGATATTTCGTGCTTAATTTGTCTGAAAAGACATTTCGAATCATTTGAGCAACCATGGCTTGATCCCCAGAGAGAATAAAAGTCCAACAACAGCACATCGATTGAAAATAAAATTGTCTATAAGATTATTTCTGCAATTTTACTTGATTCAATCCTTAAATAATTTAAGTCAATGCTCTGTCATTTCTCCTAATAAGCCTTTTGTACTCGGCTTATTAAGTAAGTTCCTGACAGCATAGTGCACAGATCAAATATGACTAGAACCAAATTGCTCATATCCACATGAGCGATTTTGCCAACTCGACATATCCATACAAATGCAACCTCTGCTGCCCTTAATCAATGCTGTGATTAAGCTGCCTGTACTTTAGGTGTGAACTCTTTTACAAAGAATGGATGTAAGGCACCACCCTCAGATAAAAGCTTCTTCTCATAGTAGGCAAAATAAGCTGAAGCATCATGATCATTTGGATGAAAGTCAGTCCGTAAATAGTCAAAAATACGGCCTTGGGTACTACCAAAAACGCCATCTTTCGGACTAAAAATCAGCTTCACTCCACGGCGTGCATCTTTCCAGAATTTTGTAGTGAGCATTTCTTGTGGCTTACGGAAAATAGGCACCAAGGTTGCTGAGAACGGGATAAGACCTAAAATCGTGAAATAAGCCAAGAAGAAGCCTGAAACACGTAACGCATAATTACCATTCAATGTCTGATAGACATCATAGGCAACATCTTTGTGCTCTGACTCTTCCAGCATATGCCACATCCATAAAGCACGGGTTTTGGCATCATCCGAGAAATAGA
Organism: Acinetobacter sp. NRRL B-65365; assembly: GCF_001605865.1. Classification (NCBI taxonomy): domain Bacteria; kingdom Pseudomonadati; phylum Pseudomonadota; class Gammaproteobacteria; order Moraxellales; family Moraxellaceae; genus Acinetobacter; species Acinetobacter sp. NRRL B-65365. The sequence goes on from NZ_LRPD01000013.1 coordinate 21,889, forward strand.
AGTTCTGCTCATGCTCCATCATGTATTCAGCCAATACTGCGGTGAAATGCTCAATCCCCGCCATGAGAGAAAGTTTTAGAGGTTGCGGAAATTTCAAGAAAATATATTCAAAGAATTGCTCGCCCAGAAAGCGATAGAATTTTACAGGGTAATCTAGCTCAACAATCGCATCATTAAATTCATTATGTAGTTTTGAATGAATTGCTTCTTGTCCAATCAATGAAGTGACACGTTGTTTTAAAACAGGATCTTTGAGTAAGTCACGATGATGACGTGCTGTCTCAATCACTAGATCTTCGCCATAGGTTAAAAATACAGAAAGCGTAGCGAAAAAAATCGTTGCGAATTGATTGTTCATATAGAATGATAAATCAACTTCCTTGCCTTCAAATCCGATTGCTAAATGACGAATTGGAATACTTTTTTTACTCGCAAAATCGATTTGCTCAGTTATTGGATTCGATTTAAATAAACTTAAACCTTTCCTTAATGTGCTGCTAATCATGGCTACACCTACCTAGTCACTTGAGCGTCATTTGCCCTTTTACATTCTTTTCGTCTGGTTCATCTCTTTTCGACTATCCCAACTGACAGGAAAGTACGAAAAAATATTCGGGAGATTTTCTTGAACCTGATCCTCGTATAAAGCAAATGTAAACCGATCTTATGTTCGGATTCAATTCGGGTAATTTTTATGATTTTTCCTCAATTTTCTACAAAACAGATTTAAAGGAAATTTGCTCTAAAAATATCTTTCATTATGATGTAAAAATATTTTTATATATAATTATCAATATATTAAATTAAAAGCTAAAATTAATATTTTCTAAAAATTGAATGCTTTCATTTCAGGTATACTTATTTATTACAGGATTAAAAACAAATTTAAAAAACTTGTAATTTTATTTGTTCGGATTACTGGACTGACACTTTCAACCAATTGCTGCACATGTTAATCTGAAGTTATGTTCGGATTTTAATAATAATACTTTATGGCTACACGTAAACCACGTCAGTCGCGTTCGAAAGTGACCGTAGACACCATTATTGAAGCAGGTTTTATTGCAGTTGCAACCAACGGTACCAGCGGCACCACCACACGGCATATTGCTGATATTGCAGGTGTAAGTGTCGGTTCGCTGTATGAATACTTCAAGAATAAAGAAGAAATCTATGACGCGATGGCAAAAACCTTTGTTAAAGAAGTTTTGGATATGGTGAAAGAGCTCACGCCCATCATTATTGAGCAAGAGCTGGAACCATTATTCGAAATGATTTTCTATACCTTTAGAGACTTGCTGACGCGTGATGATGATCGTTATCTGATTTGCCTTCGCTATGCGACTGAACTCAAGTACGAAAAATATATTGGTCAGATCGAAATGGCATTGATGGAAGTATTGATGAAATATATGATTCGCCATCCTCGCTATTTGAAAGTGAATAATCTTAGTGTGACTGCTTATATCAGCATTAATAGTAGTATCTTTAATGTCGCACGGCACTTGATCTTGCCCAATCCACAAATCAGCTTTGATGAAATGGTCAAAGGTCTAAGTACCATGATTATTAGTTATATCGAAGCAGAATTGGCAAAAGCTGGAAATTAAAAGCCAGCTTTCACTGGCTCAATTTCATTTTAGAATGGTCTTGCACCTGCCAAACTAACACGTTTCAGTAAACGACGTTGCTCGGCAGGAAAAGCGGTCCGCGAATGCAAGGTCAACTGATTATCCCAATAAACAATATCTCCAATTTCCCACTGATGTTCATAACGATATTGAGGTTGCACAATGTGCGCTCTTAAGCGTTCAATCAATGCAGAACCCTTTTTGTCGTCATACCCGACAACTTCCACTTCGGTTTGTGCATCAAGATAGATACCACGGCGACCACTCTCAGAATGCGTACGGACCAATGGATGGGGAAATGCAGCGCCTAATACAGGTTGATCAGAGAAGCGATATTTGGGAATCGGGCTTTTATCCTTTAATCGCAAGAATGGATTATAAGTAATCAGTTGCAGCCCTTCGATTTCGTCTTTGGTTTCCTGATCAAGGTCTTCATACGCCTGAACAGTGTTATACCAACTGGTTGCGCCCCCATCTTTTGGAAGTTCAATTGCGTAAAGTAAAGATCCACTAGAAGGCTGTGGGGTCCAGTGATGATCACTATGCGGGGTGAGTTCCCCATGACCAGTATAATCCCCCTCTCCAACCGCATTGGATACGGGCACGATATCGGGTGGTGCATTGGTATCATTCCGCGTTGCCAATACCGGAATATCTGTTGGTGGGCGGAAAATCCCGCCAAAATAACTGGCAAAAGCGAGTAAGTCATTGTCTTTTAGATCTTGTGCCTTGAAAACCAGAATTAAATGTTCATGCAATGCCTTTTTCAGCTTGAGGATCACTTCCCCGCTTTGAGGTTTACTGGCATCTAGCCCAGTCACAACTGCACCCAATGCACCTTCGATAGGTGTAATCTGTACAGTATCTAAACGATTTTTCTTATATTCATGCCAACGTGGAGCACTTTCAATTGCGGCTGAAAGTTGTGTGAGTACTGTCATTTTCTTTCCTATAGATCATTCATTATATTTTTTAACGTTGAATTTTATTCACAATTCCTCAATCACAAAAATGAGTGATCTCATTAAATATATGCAAACGATTTAATATAAGAACCAATATTTTTATATTAATTTATTTGTTTTTATGATTATAAAATCAGCGTGCTTGGATTTGTCCAGCTTCGCTCTGTTTAAACAGCAAAAATGGTGTCATCTATACAGAAGACGATGTTGCAGGCAGCTTAATAGTAAACACACTATTATTGGCAGGATTGCTGTATTCAATCGCCCCTTTATGAGCGACGACAATCGCGTGCACAACTGCCAAACCCAACCCTGTTCCGCCGAATTCTTTATTACGGGACTGTTCAAGTCTGAAAAAAGGATCAAATAAATCTTGCTGATATTCAGAAGCAATACCAGGTCCTTGATCAGCAATTTGAATAATCCAATGATCTACAACTAATTTTGAAGAAATGCTCAGTTTTCCAGCATTGGCATAACGAATGGCATTATCAATCAATGCCATAAGAACTTGCTCAATACGGCGCTGGTCACAATTTACTGGGGTCGTTGAAATCTCAAGTACAGGTTCTAATCCTGCTTGCTGTAAACGATGTTCAAACAGTTTCAATACGTTGTCTGCAAGGACTTTTAGATCAACAGCTTCATAATGTAATCTGAGTTGCTGATTCTCAACCAGGCTTAAAGTCCGCAAATCCTCCACCAGATGTGATAATCCTTCCACTTGTCCTAACAAGCTTTTAAATAATGCTTCATCAGGCTTAAACACACCATCGAGAACACCTTGTAGACGTCCTTGCAAAATGGTGATGGGAGTTCTTAATTCATGGGCGATTGCAGCATTCCAGACCTGAGCATTTTCGACTGAACTTTCTAATTTTTTCGCCATATTATTAAAATTATGCATGAGTTCAGAAATTTCAGCGGAATGAATCTGGCTATCCTCTGCTCTGGCTGAAAGATCTCCCTGACTAATTTTTTGTGCAGCTTCCGCCAGATAATTAATTGGTTTAATAAAACGCTGAGCAAGAAACATCCCAATGATTAAAGAAATCACCGCACCACAAAAAATTACGGTTCCTAACCAGATCCAGTCAACAAAATGGAATTCAGTCCAGTCGTCTTGCAATGAACTTAAAGTCAGCCAGCCCGCATCAATCGCGTAGTTATAGATGAAATAGCCAAGAAAAATCGAAAACAGCGTCACACTCAAGTTCACAATACTTAAAGCGATAAAGAGCTGTTTACTAATGCCTGATTTATTTTTCATGTTATTTCTCAAACGACTTGTACGAATATCTGAAACTAAAAATTAAAAGGTTTGCGGATAATCAAAACGATAACCCACACCACGAACATTAATTAAGACCTGCTCTAGTCCCTGCTCCTCGAGTTTTTTTCTTAATTTACTGACGTGGCTATCGACTGTCCGCTCCAAAGCATCACTATCGGGTAAGCAGTAGCTCATCAGCTCACTTCGGGTAAATACTTTATGCGGGTACTCCAGCATCAGAATCAGGATTTTATATTCGGTCAAAGTTAAATTCAGTAAGGTTTTCCGATCTTGCTGATGAACATAAACACTGTGAATGGCCGTGTGAATCTCAATATTTTTATATAGCAGATTTTTATTTTGCGCTTGCTGATTTTGTTGTGCTCTTCTCAAAACAGCCTGCACCCGTGCAACCACTTCATTGGGATTGAAAGGCTTGACCACAAAGTCATCTGCACCAATTCTTAATGCCATGACCTTGTCAATTTCCTGATCCAGTGCGGTCAGCATAATCACAGGAGTTTGGGCTTTTTGGCGGATTTTGCTCAGTACTTCCCAGCCATTTAATTCAGGTAATTTAATATCCAGCAGGATTAGGTCAATCGGTTGAGCAGCATGAATTTCAATTGCTTGTTTACCATTCATGGCTCGAAGCACCTGCATGCCTTCTCGTTTTAAGTAGTGCTCAATAATATCGCCAATATCGTACTCATCTTCTACGACGAGAATCTGCTTATCACGGCAATCAAAAGAAAATGAGGCTTCAAACATGAATCAATCATCGAATAACTACGGTCATTTTGCATGATACGCTGATTTATCTGTCGATCTCCACACTTTTTCCACACTTCCCCGATGTTGGTTACACAAAACAGAAAAATAATGTCAGCATCAAAAACTCCCAAGGTCGGACAGAATGCAAAAGCGTTTATTACTTCCATTATTTTTATCCATCGGGCTTGTGCTACAAGGCTGTGGTTCTGACGAGGCAAAACCTGCTGAAACACCGCTTGCCAAAGTGAGCGTGTTAAGTCTTCAACCACAAGCAGTCAACTTTAGCGAAAACTTGCCCGCACGTGTACAGGCCTTCCGTACTGCCGAGATCCGTCCGCAGGTTGGCGGTATTATTGAAAAAGTGCTATTTAAACAAGGCAGTGAAGTTAAAGCAGGCCAAGCACTTTATAAAATTAACGCGGAAACTTTTCAAGCCGATGTGAATAGCAACAAAGCTTCCCTCAATAAAGCTGAAGCGGAAGTGGTACGTTTAAAAGTTCAGTTAGAACGGTATGAACAATTACTGCCAAGCAACGCGATCAGTAAGCAGGAAGTCAGTAATGCACAAGCTGAATATCGTCAGGCCTTAGCCGATGTTGCCCAGATGAAAGCGCTGCTCACCCGTCAAAACCTGAATCTGCAATATGCTACGGTGCGCGCACCGATTTCGGGTCGTATTGGACAGTCATTTGTGACCGAAGGGGCTTTGGTCAGCCAAGGTGATGCCAATACCATGGCAACCGTACAGCAAATTGACAAGGTGTATGTTGATGTAAAACAGTCGATTGGTGAATACGAACGTTTACAGGCTGCGCTACAAAGTGGTGAGCTTTCTGCCAATAATGAAAAAACTGTACGTATTTCAAATAGTCATGGTCAAGCCTATAACGTCACAGCCAAAATGCTCTTTGAAGACATCAATGTTGATCCAGAAACTGGCGATGTCACCATTCGTATTGAAGTAAATAATCCTGAAAGAAAATTACTTCCGGGTATGTATGTGCGTGTCAATATTGACCGTGCTTCGATCCCTCAAGCCTTATTGATTCCAGCACAAGCGGTACAACGCAACATCAATGGCGAGCCGCAAGTCTATGTGATCAATGCCAAAGGTGCAGCAGAGATTCGCCCAATTGAGCTGGGACAACAATATGATCAGTTCTATATCGCCAATAAAGGCCTAAAAACAGGCGATAAAGTGGTTGTAGAAGGTATTGACCGTATTCAGCCCAATCAAAAACTTGAAATCAGCAACTGGAAAGTACCTGCAACACAAGGAGCCCAATGATGATGTCACAATTCTTCATTCGCCGCCCTGTGTTTGCATGGGTGATTGCGATTTTCATTATTTTATTTGGGGTCCTTAGTATTCCCAAATTACCGATTGCCCGCTTTCCAAGTGTGGCACCACCTCAAGTCAACATTACTGCGGTATATCCGGGTGCAACTCCTAAAACGATCAATGACAGCGTTGTGACTTTGATCGAACGGGAATTATCTGGGGTTAAAAATCTACTTTACTACAGCGCGACCACGGATACCTCTGGTACAGCTCAGATTTCTGCGACCTTTAAACCGGGTACAGATGTTGAAATGGCGCAGGTCGATGTACAAAACAAGATCAAGGCTGTTGAAGCACGTTTACCTCAAGTGGTTCGCCAACAAGGCTTACAAGTTGAGGCTTCTTCATCAGGCTTCCTGATGCTGGTTGGAATCAACTCACCGAACGGGCAATATTCTGAAGTTGACGTGAGTGATTATCTGGTCCGTAACGTGGTCGAAGAGCTGAAACGTGTTGAAGGTGTAGGTAAAGTTCAATCCTTCGGTGCTGAAAAAGCCATGCGGATTTGGGTTGACCCAAACAAACTAGTGTCTTACGGTCTGTCGATTAGTGATGTCAACAATGCCATCCGTGAAAATAACGTCGAGATTGCACCTGGCCGACTCGGTGATCTGCCTGCTGCCAAAGGGCAATTGATTACAATTCCTTTATCTGCCGAAGGTCAATTGGGCGATGTTGAACAATTTAAAAATATCAGTCTCAAGAGTAAGACCAGCGGTAGTGTTATTAAACTGTCTGACGTTGCGAATGTGGAGATGGGTTCACAAGCCTATAACTTTGCAATTTTAGAAAATGGTAAACCTGCAACGGCGGCTGCGATTCAGCTCAGTCCGGGTGCCAATGCTGTAAAAACGGCTGAAGGTGTCAGAGAAAAAATTGAAGAATTAAAACTCAATTTACCAGAAGGCATGCAATTCAGTATTCCTTACGACACCGCGCCTTTCGTTAAAATTTCAATCGAAAAAGTAATTCATACCTTACTTGAAGCCATGGTTCTGGTGTTCATTGTCATGTATTTATTCTTGCACAATGTCCGCTATACCTTAATTCCAGCGATTGTTGCACCGATTGCGCTGTTGGGTACTTTTGCAGTCATGCTCATGGCAGGCTTCTCGATTAACGTACTGACCATGTTTGGTATGGTGCTCGCCATCGGGATTATCGTCGACGATGCAATTGTGGTGGTGGAAAACGTCGAACGGATTATGGCAACTGAAGGTCTGCCACCGAAAGAAGCAACGTCCAAAGCCATGAAGGAAATCACCAGTCCGATTATTGGTATTACCTTGGTCTTGGCAGCGGTATTCTTACCAATGGCATTTGCCAGTGGTTCGGTCGGCATTATCTATCAACAATTTACCTTAACCATGTCGGTGTCGATTCTGTTCTCTGCATTATTGGCGTTGATTTTGACTCCTGCATTATGTGCCACTATCCTTAAACCGATTGATGGACATCATCAAAAGAAAGGTTTCTTTGCATGGTTTGACCGTAGCTTCGATAAAGTTACTAAAAAGTATGAATTGATTCTGCTGAAAGTGATCAAGCATAGCGTTCCAATGATGGCGATTTTTGTGGTCATTACAGGTCTTACTTTTGCAGGCATGAAATACTGGCCAACCGCCTTTATGCCAGAAGAAGACCAAGGCTGGTTCCTGACTTCGTTCCAGTTGCCTTCTGATGCCACGGCTGAAAGAACGAGAGGCGTCGTCAATGAGTTTGAAAACAGTTTAAAAGACAATCCGAATGTCAAAAGTAACACCACCATTATGGGCTGGGGCTTCAGTGGTGCGGGTCAAAACGTGGGTATTGCGTTTACTACGCTCAAAGATTTTAAAGAGCGTACCTCAAGTGCCAGCGAAATGACCAACGGCGTCAATGAAACCATGGCACATAGCAAAGAAGGTGCAACCATGGCGGTGCTTCCACCTGCCATTGATGAACTTGGGACATTTGCCGGTTTCAGCTTACGCTTACAAGACCGTGCGAATCTGGGTATGCCTGCGCTGTTAGCTGCACAAGACCAGTTAATGGAAATGGCAGCCAAGAATAAAAAGTTCTATATGGTTTGGAATGAAGGCTTACCGCAAGGTGACAATATTTCTTTAAAAATTGACCGTGCGAAATTGAATGTTCTTGGTGTGAAATTCTCTGACGTTTCTGACATCATTTCAACGTCAATGGGTTCGATGTATATCAATGACTTCCCAAATCAGGGACGTATGCAACAAGTCATTGTTCAGGTCGATGCCAAGTCACGAATGCAATTAAAAGATATTTTGAATCTGAAAGTGATGGGGTCAAATGGACAATTGGTCTCTTTATCTGAAGTGGTTACACCGCAATGGAATAAAGCGCCACAGCAATATAACCGCTATAACGGTCGCCCATCGTTGAGTATTGCAGGTATCCCGAACTTCGATACCTCATCAGGCGATGCCATGCGTGAAATGGAAAACCTGATTGCCAAACTACCGAAAGGGATTGGCTATGAATGGACAGGTATTTCTTTGCAAGAAAAGCAATCTGAATCGCAGATGGCGTTCTTACTTGCTCTTTCTATGCTGGTGGTATTCCTTGTTCTGGCTGCACTTTATGAAAGTTGGGCAATTCCACTTTCAGTGATGCTGGTCGTGCCTTTGGGTATCTTTGGTGCCATCGTTGCGATTATGTCTCGAGGCTTGATGAATGATGTGTTCTTTAAAATTGGCCTGATTACCATTATTGGTTTATCCGCCAAGAACGCGATCCTGATTGTCGAATTTGCCAAGATGCTGAAAGAAGAAGGCATGAGTTTAGTCGAGGCCACCGTTGCCGCAGCTAAACTTCGTTTACGCCCGATTTTGATGACTTCGCTGGCCTTTACCTGTGGTGTAATTCCACTGGTGATCGCTTCGGGTGCCAGTTCAGAAACACAGCATGCCTTAGGTACAGGTGTATTTGGCGGCATGATTTCAGCGACGATTCTGGCAATCTTCTTTGTACCCGTGTTCTTTATTTTCATTCTGGGTGCAGTTGAAAAGCTATTTTCTTCGAAGCAAAAAAATCCATCTTAAATGACATTGCGCAGAGGGAATCAACGGATTTCCTCTGCCTCCTCCTCTGCATTTATTCTTATCTTATTTGGAGAAGATCATGTCTAAAGCGACTGTCTTATCTCGTGGCTTGCTTGTCTCTACACTCTCAATTGCCTTGACGGCGTGTATGAATATGCAGGCACCAAAACCTGCGATTCAATCGGATACTCCACAAACCTTTTCCCAAACCACAACTGGAACTTCGATTGCCAATCAAGGTTATCAACAATTTTTTTCTGACCCGCGCTTATTACAAGTGATTGAAATCAGTTTAAATCACAACCGTGATTTACGTACTGCAACGCTGAATATCCAACGTGCACAGCAACAATATCAAATCAGCAAAAATGACCAGTTACCGACCATTGGTGCGACTGGCAGCGCTGTAAGACAGGTTAACCCTACTGTAAATCCGAATAATCCTTATTCCACCTTTCAAGTCGGTCTTGGGGTAACTGCTTATGAGTTAGACTTTTGGGGTCGTGTACAGAGTTTAAAAGACGCAGCACTGAATAATTATCTTGCCACCCAAAGTGCCAGAGATGCCACTCAAATTAGTCTGGTGAGTCAGGTCAGCCAAGCATGGTTGAATTATGCCTATGCAAAGGCCAATTTAAATCTGGCTGAGCAAACGTTAAAAGCACAACTCGATTCATTTAACCTCAACAAGAAACGCTTTGATGTCGGAATTGATAGTGAAGTTCCTTTACGTCAGGCACAGATTTCAGTTGAAACCGCCCGAAATGATGTGGCGACCTATAAGACCCAAGTGTCACAAGCACAAAACCTACTGGATCTATTGGCTGGTCAAGCTGTTCCTCAAAATCTCCTGCCGAATCAAGCCGTGAAAAATATCAGTGCTGAACGTAGCTTTACAACAGGCCTAAGCAGTGATTTACTCAATAATCGTCCAGACCTGAAAGCTGCTGAATATCAGCTGCTTGCTGCTGGGGCAAATATTGGTGCAGCAAAAGCACGTATGTTCCCGACCATTAGTCTGACAGGCTCAGCGGGCTATGCATCGACAGATCTCAAAGATTTATTTAAATCAGGTGGCTTCTCTTGGTCAGTTGGGCCAAGTATTGATCTTCCAATCTTTGATTGGGGAACGCGTAAAGCCAATATTAAAATTTCTGAAACAGAGCAAAAAATTGCCGTTGCAGATTATGAAAAAGCCATTCAATCCGCTTTTCGTGAAGTCAATGATGCCCTTGCTGCACGTGCCCATATTGAGGATCGTTTGAGTGCACAACGCCGTTTGGTTGCTGCAACCGATACCACCTATAAATTATCTACGGCCCGTTTTAGAGCAGGCATTGACAGTTATTTGACGGTGCTGGATGCACAACGTTCTGCCTATGCGGCTCAACAAGGTCTACTGCTGCTGGAACAAACCAAATTAAATAATCAGATCGAACTCTATAAAGCTTTAGGTGGCGGCTTATCTCAGGCTTCGTAAACGCTTAAGTCGATTATTTGGGCTGATTTTTAAAGATTCAGCCCTTATAGTATTTGAGTTTAAATAAGAAAATAACCATTCATCTATGTTTACACTTTCGATTACGCCTAGATTCTATGAAACCGATGCTTTTGGACATATCAACAATACTGTGATTACAGGTTGGTTTGAAACTGCACGTGAACCAGTTTTCCGCCTATTTAACCCCGGCATGGAGATCAAAAATCTGCCTTTGATTCTGGCACGGGTTGAAGTCGATTTTGTTGCCCAAATCTATTACGGCGCTGAGATTGAAATCAAAACATGGATTGAGCAGATTGGAAATTCTTCATTCGTTGTTGCCCATGAAGCTTGGCAAAATGAGCATTGCGTTGCGCGTGGCAAAGCGGTTCAGGTGTATTTCGATTTCAGTACACAAAAATCAGGTCGTATCCCAGATCAATTCCGAACCCAGTTGCAACAATACCTGATCACTCCATAAATATTTCCCGCTGAAATAAATGCATTCATTTCAGCGGTTCTGAATTACTCGCCTAAATCTTCGAGAAAATCAAAGGTCGGAACGAAGAATAAGCTCCCTGAAACAGGTGTACTAAAATCGAGTAAGCGATCGACATGACCAGTTTCTTTACCCAAGAACATATTCTCAAGCATGGTTTTGGTGATATTAAAAGAACGTGAATAACCAATAAAGAAGGTGCCATACTCCCCTTCAGTTGGATTTGAAAATGGCATATTCGCTCTTAAAATTTTAAGTTCGTTCCCTTCCGCATCATGTGCCTTACTTGCGACATTATGTGCACTTTGAGGTTTGACATCATCGCCAAGCTCAACATCGTCATATTTCTTTCGACCAATCACTTTTTCCTGTTCTTCAGTAGTTAAGCCCTTCCACATTTCCATATTATGTAAATACTTTTGAATAAATACATAACTGCCACCGAGGAACTCAGCATCTTCTGAACCGACATAAGCAATCTCTTTGGCAATTTCATGCTCAGGATTTTCAGTCCCATCTACAAAACCAATAATCGCGCGACCATCAAAGTATCTAAAACCTTTGGTCTCGCTAATTGGGTAAGTATCTTCTTTTAATTGCTCATGCAAAATTGAGGCAAGTTCATAGCAAATTGCCATTTGATTGGCACGGATATGAAAGAATAAATCACCTGTTGTTGCGACCGCAGTATGTCTCGGCCCTTTGATCTCTTGAAATGGTGCCAGTTCTTTCGGTTTATTTAAATCAGGGAACAGTAAATCCCAAGCATTTGAGCCGATCCCCACCGAAGCACTGAAATTGCTGTTCGGAAAACGATTGGTCAGGCTGCGGACTAAGGCTGAAAAATTGGCGAGAAAATCAATCACCCCTGAATGATCTGGGTTGGTGTTGATGCCAAGCACGATAAATAAAGCATTTTCACCTGAAAGATTGTTGATCACAGGCTGAGGTCTTAAAGGTATATTCATAATATTTGGGAATAAAAAAACTTAATGCTCATATCCTACACAAATCAATGCATTAGAGATCAAACAAATCACAATTTTTTACTATTATTGCGTATACAAAACAAAGCTATCACCACGGCAAAAACTGGCTAAGGTGAGATTTAATTGCTTTGCCATTTCAATCGCCATACTGGTGGGTGCAGAAATGGTGGCCAATAGTCCAATATTATATTGTGCACATTTGCGAACCAGCTCATAACTGGCGCGACTGGTCATCACTACAAAGCCCTCGGCAACATTCAGTTTTTGCTCCGCCAGATGACCAAGTAATTTATCTAAAGCATTATGCCTGCCGACATCTTCAAACAGTGCCACGATTTGCCCTTGTACCACCCATGCCGCAGCATGTGCGCCACCAGTGAGTTCAGTAATTTTTTGTCGGGCTTTTAGTTGAGCAATGGCATTTGGGATTTGCTTGAGCCACAAGGACGAAACCTTGCTGCTCACCAAAGGTAGATCGGCATAAAATTGCTTTAGGCTCTCGATCCCGCATAAACCACAACCAGTACGTCCCACCATCATTCGGCGATGTTCCTTGAGAGCCATAAATGCACGCGATGAAATCGTCATATCGACCTCAACGCCTAATGCATTGTGACGAATTTCAAGCGAATACAACTCGTTTAAGCTTTGTAATATCCCTTCTGAAAGACTAAAACCCTTGGCAAATACCTCAAGGTCTGATGGCGTTGCCATCATGACCGCATGAGAAATCCCATTATAAATCAGTGCTACAGGATACTCCTGAACAATATAATCCATTTCATCTTCAGAATGATCCTGATGGAAACGATGCACTTGCACCGTTTCATAGCCGCGTGTTTTGGTATCCACAATTGACCTCTTTACTTAGACGCGCAACTATACGCCACCCACACGTTCATTGGCATGTTCAGGATCGACTGCAACCGCTAAGTTAAAATGCTCAGGCGCCTGACCTGCATGCAAGATCACAGGGATACTTTTTGATGCTGGAATTTTGGCATATTTATCATGACTGCCTAAGGCCACCAATGGATTGGTTTCAGGATAATACGCTGCCAGACTGCCTTGTGGAATGTTATAAGGCACGATACGGAAACTATGGACAATCCGTTTTACCCCATCCGAGAACACACTTTCAATATCGACCCATTGATCAGCCTCAAAGCCTGCTGCATCAATATCCGCCTGATTCATAAACAGTACACGGCGCTGCCCGAATACCCCGCGATAACGGTCATCCAGACCATATAACGTCGTGTTGTACTGGTCATGCGAACGTGTCGTCATCAAGGTATACACCTGTTGCTCACTATAAGCTGCGGCATACTGGTTTTCTTCATCCTCATATACTTCGGCCAATGGCGTAATCAAAAATTGTGCCTTACCACTTGGGGTATTCCAGACATGCTGATTGGCTGGATGCTCTAAATGGAAACCACTCGGTTGATAAACCCGTTGATTGAAGTCATGAAACTCATCAAAAACATCGGCAATCGAGTCACGAATACGATCATAACTTTCAATATACCAGCGCCATTTCACATGACTCTCAGGCAACGCGGCTTCCGCCATACGTGCCACAATATCGGGTTCAGACAAGATATTTTCAGAGATCGGTGGATTACGTCCCGCTGAAAGATGCACATTACTCATCGAATCTTCTACAGAAATCGCTTGAGGTCCATGCACCTGCATATCCACTTCGGTACGTCCAAGACAAGGCAACATCAATGCATCCTGACCACACACCAAATGGCTACGATTCAGCTTGGTAGTAATATTGACGGTTAAATTACAACGGCGTAAAGCTTCTTGGGTATAAGGTGTATCAGGCGTTGCAACGGCAAAGTTACCGCCTAGGCCAATAAAGACTTTTACATCACCTTCGTACATTGCCTTAATGGTATCGACCACGCCAAAACCATGTTTACGCGGCGACTTGATGCCAAATACGCGATCAATACTATCGAGTAGCTTATCACTTGGGTTTTCATTGATACCCATGGTACGGTCACCCTGCACATTACTATGCCCACGAACAGGACATAGCCCCGAACCCGGTCGTCCGATATGTCCACGCGCCAGCATCAAATTGGCCAGCATATGAATATTGGCAGTACCATGACGATGCTGGGTAATCCCCATCCCCCAACAGAAAATAGCCGTTTTCGCATCCAGATACATTTTGGCAATCGACTCTAAATGCTCGGCTGAAAGTCCAGTATGCTTGTGGATTTCAGACCATGCGGTACCGTCAATCTCCGCCAGCATTTCATCAAAACCGATGGTATTCATTTCGATAAAACTGCGGTCAAAAACACTATGCTCACCTTTGGCAAGGGCTTTTTTGTCCCACTCCAGTAAATGCTTCATCACCCCGAACATCAGCGCGTAGTCACCCCCAATTTTTGGCTGGAAGTAATAGCGACTGATTGGTGTACTACCATTGGTCATCATTTCCAGAGGTGCTTGCGGATCTTGAAAGCGCTCTAGACCACGTTCTTTGATCGGGTTAATCGCAACAATGTTCCCCCCACGTCTTGAGACCTCTCTCAAGGTTGCTAACATACGTGGGTGATTGGTTCCTGGGTTATGCCCGAAACTAAAGATCGCATCGGCCTGATCGAAGTCATCCAGAATAACCGTCCCTTTACCTAAACCAATCGCATCTTTTAAACCGACACTGGTGGTTTCATGACACATATTAGAACAGTCTGGGAAATTATTGGTTCCAAAGCTTCTGACAAAGAGTTGATATAAAAATGCTGCTTCATTGCTGGCACGACCAGAAGTATAGAAAGCCGCTTGGTCAGGATGGTCTAAAGCTTGTAAATGTTTGGCAATCAGTTGAAATGCATCGTCCCAAGAAATTGGAACATACTTATCGGTAACAGGATCATAACGCATTGGGTCGGTTAAACGCCCCAAATCTTCCAGATAGAAATCACTCTGCTCTGCCAACCAGCTCACTGTATGCTGGGCAAAAAACTCTGGCGTAACGGTCTTACTGGTGGCTTCAAAGGCAACGGCTTTGGCACCGTTCTCACAAAAGTTAAAGGCATGCGCATCCTTTTTCTCAGGCCAAGCGCAACCGGGACAATCAAAACCTGTCGGCTGATTAATATTGAGTAAAGTAATCGAACCTTTTTTAAGAATATCTTGTCGTTTAAGATTGCGAGCCACGCTCAACAATGCTCCCCATCCGCCGGCGGGCTGGGTATAAGGCTCAATTCTCGCGTAGCCATTATTTTCTTGTTTATGAACCGTTTGTTCTGAATTATCCATTGCGTCGCCCTCAGCTGAGCTATTTTCATTTGTTACTCAACTAGGAGTATCATGAATCTGGGCATTTTTCTATTCCTGATTTGTCTCATACCATCCAGATACAACTTAAAATCACCAT
Source organism: Acinetobacter sp. NRRL B-65365 (assembly GCF_001605865.1). Taxonomy (NCBI): domain Bacteria; kingdom Pseudomonadati; phylum Pseudomonadota; class Gammaproteobacteria; order Moraxellales; family Moraxellaceae; genus Acinetobacter; species Acinetobacter sp. NRRL B-65365. Next base: position 37,304 of record NZ_LRPD01000013.1, read on the forward strand.
CCATTTAACCAAGAAATCAAAACAAAAAAATGCTAACCAATACTTAGCAACAAGCTAAATAAACTGTGGCATCAACTATTGATGGGTATGGCTAGAATGCTGTGCTTGAGTTGAATTCTGCTTTTGTTGTGAAGGCATATAATCAGGTTGATTACTCACTGCCAAAAAGAAAAACACCAGAAATAAACAGCCCAGTAAAATACTGATACCTACCGCCAAATAGGGAAATTTTGATTGCTCTTGAGACATTTGATCTGCTCCTGTTTAAAAATTAAAAAATTTTCAACCTCGTTTACATCGTCGATAAAACCTTAAAACTGGCGCCATTTTGAATACGGGTTTGCATATATTCCGCATAGACCGATAACTTCTCGAAAATGTGTTCGGAATAAAACATATCTTCGATCAAGTGCGCTGCCTGCTGTTCGGAAAATTGGCCCATATTGGCAATCAATTGGGCATTCAGATGCGAGAACAACGTAGAAATCTCTTTATGGAAATCATCTTTATTTTTAAATAACAGTTTGCGCATATTGATCAATGCATGATCCACTTGAGGTGTATCTTGATCGGTATGAATAATCGTGATTTTGACCTTAAAGAAATCTTGCAACACCTTAAGCTTATGCATATCGATCGCCAGATCTGTTACCAGAAAAAGATGGGAAAGATCCGTTCTGCAAAGCGCTTTCACCAGACTACGAAAAAGAAAATCTTCCTCATTTCCTGAATCATTCACCAGTTCAATATAGAGCTTGAGACTATCAAGGACATCTTCGATCTTGAGTTGAATACTTTTCTCTGCCTGATAATATTGTTTAAAAATTGATAGAACTGGCGTTGTCGCAGGCGTGGTATAGATCACGGGTTGATTTAGATTCGCAATAATCAATGGCGCAAACACATAGCCCAGATGACGATTATTTTCCACGATCTTCGCCTGCGCGATATAGGTCACTTTGTCTTTAGAAAAATCTCTAAGCACCTTACCTCTTAATAAAGTTGCTTCAAGATTGACATATTCAAGATGTAACTGTTCTTGTACTGATTGGGACGGTATCTTGCCTTGAAAAAGTCGGGTAAGCGCATAAAGCTCTGGGGTGACAAACATAATTAAACGCCATTCAGTCAGAAGTATTATCATTCAAACGACTTACAATGCTTGATCAATATTTAACACATTGTATCGTTGCTTATGCTATTTTGAATGAGCAACATACAACTGAATAGCTACAGAATTTTGCTAAAAAAATATAACAGATGAGTTAGCATTTCCGTATCTGTTATAAAAAAACAAGAAGAAATTGTACCTACTCATATACAGCAGAAGACTGGATGATGAATAAAACTTAAAAGGTTTTAAATACGCCGAGAACATTTTTAAGGTTCTGTTTATTTTTAATCGTTTAAGCCCCTTCTTTCACATTTTCCTAGCGACTGCTTTACTCGTCTGTTATAGGAGAGGATATATGGATCTCGGTCTCACTGCTTTAGAATTAGCCCGAATACAGTTCGCCTTTACTGTTTCATTTCACATTATCTTTCCAGCTACCTCAATTGGCTTGGCTTGCTTTCTAGCAATGCTGGAATGGAAATGGCTTCGAACTCAAAACCCGATTTATAAAGATCTATTCAAGTTCTGGATCAAAATCTTTGCTGTTGCCTTTGGTATGGGCGTGGTTTCAGGCGTCGTGATGAGCTATCAGTTTGGAACCAACTGGAGTGAATTTTCCCGAATCGCTGGTGGTGTTACAGGCCCCTTACTTACCTATGAAGTATTGAGCGCCTTCTTTCTGGAAGCAGGCTTCCTTGGCATCATGTTATTTGGCTGGGGACGGGTCAGTCCCAAAGCACATTTCTTTGCCACCCTGATGGTTGCCATCGGTACCTGTATTTCCATGTTCTGGATTCTGTCTTCCAATAGCTGGATGCAAACACCACAAGGATTTATTATTGAAAATGGTATTGTGATCCCAACCGACTGGTGGGCCATTGTTTTCAATCCATCCTTTCCTTATCGCCTAGCGCATATGGCTGCTGCCGCATTTTTAGTATCGTCACTTTTGGTAGTAGGTACTGCCGCATGGCATTTAATCAAAGGCCGTCGTGATGAATTGGTCAAAAAATCATTTTCGATGGGCCTCTGGATGGTGCTGGTCACCTCATGTTTGCAAGTGGTCATTGGTGATAACCATGGTTTAAATACCTTAAAGCACCAGCCAGCCAAACTCGCAGCGATTGAAGGACATTGGGAAACCAATCATAACGAATCCATGCCTCTGCTGCTTTTCGCAATTCCGAATATGGATAAAGAAAAAAATCTGTATGAAATCGGAATTCCTCACCTCGGCAGCCTGATCCTGACCCATTCTCTTGATGGCAAAGTGACAGGTTTAAAAGACTTCGCCCCTGAAGATCGCCCAAATGCCACCATTGTGTTCTGGAGTTTCCGCGTCATGGTCGGTCTAGGCATGCTGATGGTACTGCTTTCATTGGTTGCTTTATGGTTGCGTAAAACTGGCAAACTTTATGGTACTTCGTGGTTTCATAAGTTCGCTTTTGTGATGGGCCCTGCGGGTTATATCGCTCTGCTTGCAGGCTGGGTAACCACCGAAGTTGGTCGTCAGCCTTGGGTGATTTATGGTGTGATGCGTACCAAAGATGGCCTTTCGCATAGTGTGACAGCCGATCAGGTCGGGATCAGTTTAATTATCTTTGTGGTGGTCTATACCATCGTTTTTGGTAGCGGTATTTACTACATGCTGAAACTACTGAAAAAAGGTCCTGAATTTATCGATGCGATTGAACCTGAACCTGCGGGTCCTGGTCATTTCAAAACACCAATGCGTCCACTCAGCGCAGTCGATGAAAGCATTGACGGACAAGACCAAAGTAAGGAGAAACGCCATGATTGATTTATCTCTGATATGGGTTGGTATTATTGGTCTAGGTGTACTGATCTATGTGGTTCTGGACGGGTTTGATCTCGGCATTGGGATTCTGTTCCCCTTCATTAAAGACCGAGAAGAACGCGATGTAATGATGAATACCGTTGCGCCCGTCTGGGATGGTAATGAAACCTGGATGGTGCTCGGTGGTGCAGGCTTATTCGCAGCTTTTCCATTGGTCTATTCAACCGTGCTTTCCGCCTTGTATATGCCCATTACCTTGATGGTAATTGCATTGATTTTCCGAGGTGTCGCCTTCGAATTTCGCTTTAAGGCCAATCGTACCAAGCATTTATGGGATCAAGCCTTTATCTGGGGTTCGATTTTATCCAGCTTCTTTCAAGGTGTGATTCTAGGGGCTTATATTCAAGGGATTCAAACCACTAATGGAATTTTCTCAGGCTCGGGTTTGGACTGGTTGACACCTTTCGCCTTATTTACAGGTTTGGGGGTGCTTGCCATGTATGCAGCACTCGGTTGTGGCTGGCTGATTATGAAAACAGATCATGAGCTACAGGATCAAATGTATCGTTTAATGCCGAAGCTGATCATTCTGCTCTTTGTGGTATTTGCTTGCGTCAGTCTTTATACACCTCTGACTCATCCTGAAATTGCAGCACGCTGGTTTGCCTTGCCAAATCTGCTTTATTTTAGCCCTGTGCCTGTTTTAGTCGTGTTATTTACTGCTTTAATCTTGAAAGCATGCAAAAACCGTCAGGATTTAAAGCCATTTATCTATACTTTAGCGCTGGTGTTTTTAGCCTTCACAGGTTTTGTGATTAGTTTATGGCCTCATATTATTCCGCCATCAGTGACGATTTGGGAGGCTGCTGCACCAGCTTCAAGCCAAAAATTTGCGCTGGTTGGTGCCCTAATTCTCATCCCGATTATCATTGCCTATACGATCCTCTCATACTGGGTATTTAGAGATAAAGTCCGTGTGGGTGATGCAGGTTATCACTAAGGAGGAACATTGCATGAAAATAAAATCTCAGCATTTAACTTCAACGCAATGGTTTATAATCTTATGGTTACTTGGATTTTTTGCACTCGCCATTATTGCAGGTCTGTTTAGATTGCTGTTGATGTTTGCTTATTAGAACGATGAATGGAACAGTCTTTTGATCAAGGCTGTTCCTTCGCACGGATTATCCCTATTTTATGTATAAATCAGAACAGTTAGCACATAACCTGAAACTTCTCATTGAAAATGGGACATGGAAGCCGCATACCAAACTGCCATCTTTGCGTGAACAGGTACAACGCTCAGGCTTTAGCCTCATCACGGTCATGAATGCTTATCAGGAACTGGAAGCACAGGGCCTGATTTATTCCAAAGAAAAGTCGGGTTATTTTGTGGCTGAGCAAAGTCATATTCAGATTCCGCAAGCCTACTCAGTGGTGTCTTTAAATCCTAAAATTGAAATTAACTCACTGGTTTTTAAATATCTTAAATCAATTCAATCCAAGCAAGTCAGTCCATTAGGCTCAGCTTTTCCTGACAGTCAGTTGCTCTATCCTCCCAAACTGATTCAGATTATGGGGCAGCTTTCACGTAATCGGCATAGTTATGATCAAACCACCAATCTGCCACCGGGCAATTTGGCACTCAGAAAACTGATCGCTCAACGCTATTGTATGCAAGGCATTCCAACCGATGCTGATGACATTGTCATTACATCTGGTGGCCTAGAAGCATTGAATCTTTCACTGCAAGCGATCACTCAACCTGGCGATTATATTTTATTGCAGCAAACCATCTTCTATGGCGCATGGCAGGCTGCTGAGCGTTTGGGTTTAAAGGTGATTACCATTCCTGAGCATCCGCAACATGGATTTGATATTGAAGCCTTTGAGCAAGTCATCAAGAATTATCCAATCAAAGTATGCTGGTTTATGCTCAATGCACATAACCCGATTGGCTTTACAGTCAGTGAGGAAATTAAATATAAAATCGCTAAACTGTTACACGAGCATCAGATCCATTTGATCGAAGATGATGTTTATGAAGAACTGTTTTATGGCAATCATAAACCTTTGCCGATGAAGTATTTTGATCAGCAAAATCTGGTGCTGCACTGCTCTTCTTTTTCCAAAACGCTTGGTTCTGGTTTCCGTATGGGTTGGGTCTATGCAGGTAAATTTTCCGAGCATATTCAGCATTTACAATTGATGAGCACCATTTCAGCCAATGCACTGATTCAGAATGCGTTGGTTGAGTTTCTCTCCCATCATCATTATGAAAAGCATTTGCGAACGCTGAGACGTGCTTTGGAGAAAAATAAGAAGCAGTTCTTCCAATATCTCAAACAGCATTTGCCTAAAGGTTGTAAGGTCTACAATTATCCAAGCGGTTATTTTCTCTGGATTCAACTGCCTGACAAAGTCAGCAGTATGAAAATCTATGAGCACCTAATTCAGCAACAGATCGGTGTCGCGCCAAGTACATTATTTAATGTGTTGCCCTCGCATCAACATTTTATTCGTATGAATTGTTCTTTTGAATGGAGTGAGCAAATTGAGCATTCTTTAGAATTGTTTATTCAAACGGTTCAAAATGCTGTGTCAGATTAATCGACTTGGGTCAAACACCTTTTGCGATACTGGCTCGGTGTTTCCCCAAAATTCTTTTTAAAAGCACGAATAAAATTGGTGGCTTCTTCATAACCCACTAGACCCGCAATATCTTGAATGCTGTATTGCTGTTGTTGCAGTAATTTCTTCGCTTGATTAAAACGAACCTCTGCTAAAATCTGTAAAAAACTTGTCCCTTGAGCCTGTAAATGCCGTTTAATGGTTCGCTCCGACATATTCAGGCGCTGTGCAATAACGGGCAAAGTTGGGTAAGTACTGCTTGAGTGATATAACAATTCAGACCGAATGCTTTTTTGCAAATCACGAGCCCCTTCTTTCACTAACTTGAGCCTGTCATTTTCACAATAAAGTACTGCTTGCTGAAAAGCGACTTGATCTGCATTTGGATTTTTACAATGCAGATATTGCTTTGGAAAACGTAAACCATTACGAGCTTGATTAAATTGAATCTTGATCTGTGATAAATCAATTTTTTTATAATTCGGGGCATCAGCCCAATCCACAAATACCTCACAGTTTTCAGCAATACGTCCAGAAAACAAAGTCAAAAAATGAATCGCACCAAATAACAGACTTTCTATCAGGAAATGTCTTAATTGGTCTGATTGTTGTTCATTCCCCAATTTTACTGGATGCACATCATCAAGATAAACATAGACAAAATTGTCATTGATGCACCATTCTGGCGTGAAGTTCTGTATTCGCGTACAAAAATACTGCTGGCAAAGGCTTAGCGCAGTTTCCACATCCGTACAGCTGAGAAATGCAAATCCTAAAGGTCCATGCGAAGTGGGACGTAATTTAAAACCATATTCAATCCCAAGCCGTGGATTGCCTGTCAAGCGTAAGGCATTGACCACTAGTTTCGACCATTGATGCGCACTCATTTTGGCATCAGCCTTATTTATTTCGCTGGAATCAAGCCCAGTACCATTGAAAATACTTTTAGTATCAATACCATAGTCATACACAATTTCTAATAAGATATGTGCATAAGATACAGAAATCGTTTCCTGAAATAATCCGAATGGATCCCGCATGACAGACATCCTGTCCTAAAATGATCATCAATATGGCATAGCCACACCTATTGTGCGAGTGTTTTATTCGAAATAATAGCTTCAATAATAAACAATGGCACAATAAGGATGTACTTAAATGGCAACCATGAGGCTTGATCGACAGCAGTCCATTTATGTTCTTACATTAACCAATGGCGATCAGGAAAATGTCTTAAATCAAGATGTATTGAATGAATATATCGAAGTATTTAATGAAATTGAAAGTCATCAACAAAATGCATGTCTGGTCATTCAAAGTGACCATCCAAAAACGTTTTGCAATGGCTTGGATTTAGCATGGCTGATGCAACAATCCATAGAGGATAAAAAAGCCTTTACCCTACAACTGGAAAATATGCTATTGCGTTTGGCCTTGCTCAACTTGCCTGTTATCGCTGAAATTAATGGCAATGCCTATGCTGGTGGTGCAATTTTAGCATCGGCTTGTGATTTTCGATTTATGCGAGCAGACAAAGGGCGCTTTTGCTTTCCCGAAGTCAAATTAACCATTCCTTTCACCGATGTGATTGCAGAAATTGTGCAATTACTTCCCAATCAGCATACGATCTGGGAAATGTCATTGACGGGCAAATCGATGACAGGGCTTGAATGTTTAGACACGCAAGTCGTCCATCAAATTTATCCCGTAGAATCGTTAAATTCCGAAGTTTTTAAATTTGCAGAAGACATGTCACAAAAGCATCGCTTAACCTATGCCGTGATCAAACGTCAGTTACGCCATCGTATTGTCGACATTGCGAAACAGCGTCAACTGTACAATCCTGAAAAATTTGCACATCCTTTTATGATTTAACTCCACTTTTATAAAAATTAAATATAGGAAATTCTCATGAACAATATGCACGGAAAAACCGTTTTTATTACTGGTGGCAGTCGAGGAATAGGTAGAGCAATTGCAATTAAAGCAGCGCATGCGGGTGCAAATGTCGTTATTGCAGCTAAAACTGAAATCGAAACTGCCAAGTTAACAGGCACGATTTACAGCGTGGCACAAGAGATTGAAGCCGTAGGTGGCAAAGCACTCCCCTTACTGCTTGATGTAAGAGATGAACAACAAATCCATGCTGCCATCCAGCAAGCAGTTCAACACTTTGGCGGTATTGATGTGCTGATTAACAATGCTGGTGCCATTGCGCTCACAGGTGTAGAAGCAACATCCTTAAAACAATATGACCTGATTCAAAGTATTAATCATCGTGCCACTTTTATCTGTGCACAAGCTGCTCTTCCTTTTTTGAAACAGGCCGAACATCCACATATCTTAAGCTTATCTCCTCCTGTGAATATGTCGCCAAAATGGTTAGGCATGCTCTCACCTTATGCTCTGTCTAAATACGGGATGACGATTTTGACTTTAGGTATGGCAGAAGAATTCCGTCAATATGGTATTTCCTGTAATACCCTATGGCCTGAAACCTACATTGCAACAGCTGCTGTCTCAAAAAATTTAGGTGAAGAAAATACACAACAGCTCAGCCGAAAACCGGAAATCATGGCAGATGCAGCTTTTGCCATTTATAGCACAGCCAAAGGTGAACTTACTGGACAAAGCCTGACTGATGAACAAGCTTTAACGAGTATGGGTATCACTGATTTTGCACAATATGCTTGTATTGCAGGTAATCGCCAACTGCAAAAAGATTTCTTCTTAGATTAAATAAAGCATAAAAAAACGACCCTAAAGCATTCACCTTAAGGTCGTTTTCAATGATATTCCGCAGTATTAACCCGGGAAGATACCACGCTCTTTACGTGCTTTTAAGATACGCTCACAACCTAAAATGAAAGCAGCTGTACGTAAAGTACATTCTTTTTCACTAGATTTGTGCCATACATCATTAATCGCTTGAATCATTAACTTATCGAGTCTTTCGTTAATTTCTTCTTCAGACCAGAAGTAGCTCGACATATCCTGAACCCATTCGAAATAAGATACGGTTACACCACCCGCATTACAGATTACGTCTGGAACAACAGTGATACCACGTTCAACGAGGATGTCATCTGCTTCTGGATAAGTTGGACCGTTCGCGCCTTCAAGTACCAGTTTTGCTGATAAGTTTTTCGCACGTTCAACCGTGATCTGGCTTTCTAAAGCAGCAGGGATCAAGATATCCATGTCTACTGTCCAGAACTCTTCATCGCTGATCACTTGAGCACCGGCAAAACCGCCCACACCTTGGTTAGTTTCCATGTGGGTTTTTAATGCAGCAAGATCAATACCTTCAGGGTTGTAAATCGTACCCGTATGGTCTTGAATGGTCACGATTTTAGATTTTGAATCACCGAATAGATACGCAGCTTCGCTACCGACGTTACCAAAACCTTGAACCGCAATTTTAGCGCCTTCCAAAGGTAATTTGATTTTTTCAGCAACTTGCTGGCCTGTGATAAATACACCACGGCCTGTTGCTTTAATACGACCTAAAGAACCGCCAAGGTGGACTGGCTTACCCGTTACCACACCTGTTACGGTATGACCTTGACCAGATGAATAAGTATCCATGATCCAGCCCATTACGTTTGGATTGGTACCAACGTCTGGTGCAGGGATATCTTTTTGTGGGCCAATAATATGGCTGATTTCACTGGTATAACGGCGTGTTAAGCGTTCTAATTCACGTGGAGAAAGTTGACGTGGATCAACACGGATACCGCCTTTTGCACCGCCAAATGGTAGATTCACCACCGCAGTCTTAATTGTCATCCATGCTGAAAGAGCCATTACTTCATTTAAATCTACATCTGGGTGATAGCGAATACCGCCTTTACCCGGACCACGTGACAAGTTGTGTTGTACACGATAACCTTCAAAATGACGAATTGTGCCATCGTCCATAACAATTGGCACGTCAACGATCAAAGCACGTTTTGGGCGCTTCAATGTATCCACATAACCTTCTAGACCTTCTAGATACGGAGCAACACGCTCGATCTGCTCGAGGTAAGTTGCCCATGGACCGTCATTTTGAGAGACATAAGATAAATTAGACATGTTTTAACCTTTTGATGAATTCACATGATCCATCAATAAAATATGTAGTTAAAAATTATATAAGCGGCTAACTTGGCAGTTCTACTATCCAAATCGAACCGTGGATTACATTCCGCCACATCAAAAACTTTAATCTTTCCGGTTTCCTTAATGGCCTCTAGTAATGGGTCAAAGACTGATAAATCAATCCCTTTTACCGCAGGTGCACTTACACCTGGAGCAATGCTAGCACTAAATACATCAAGATCAACTGTAATATACAAATAGTCAACTTTTCCGATAAAAGCTGTGATTTTTTCGAGTAAAATTTCAACGTTTTTCGGTTGTAATTCAAAGTCGTAGATGTAACTGCAATTTAGTCGGTCTGCCGTTTCAAAAAGGACTCTAGTATTTGAGTGTTTTGCAACGCCGATACAAAGATAATGAAACGCCTTTTGATACTGCTCAGAGAGTCTTGCTGCATTTAAAAAAGGTGTGCCTGAGGTGACATGTTCCGCTTCACGCAAATCAAAATGGGCATCAAAATTAATGATCCCGATGGTCTTATCTGGCTCATTATTCTGTAGATATTGGAACAAACCTGAAAAGCTGCCAAAAGCGACTTCATGACCACCGCCTAAAACAATCGGTTTCATTCCCTGTTTTAAGCTGCGTTCAACCTGATCTGCCAGTTCAGCTTGTGCCTGTTCCAGTTTGCCATTGTCACACACTACCGTACCAAGATCGGCAATCGTGACAGGTTGATGGACTGGTAAATTTGCCAACTGCGCCCGAATCATGTCAGGTGCATCAGCTGCACCCAAGCGCCCTTTATTGCGTTTTACACCTTCATCGGAGCTAAAACCGATGAAAGCAAATGAAGCGTGCTGTTGCGTATTGACCACTTGATGGAGACGCAAGTGCGCTTCACCGTCGCCATCATGTCGTCCTTGCCATTTAAATGAATGATTCATTATAAATACCACGCTTTAAAAATGAGTCTTGAGATTAGATCGAAACTTCATTGCCATGCTGAATGATGCGTTTTGGCAAATCACCACCTAACCAGTAAACGATTTCTGATGGATGCTCGATGTCCCATGCAACAAAATCTGCAACTTTACCCTGCTCCAGACTGCCATGCGTTTCTTGCAAGCCCAATGCATGCGCTGCATGAATAGTCACGGCTGCCAAGGTCTGTTCAGGCGTTAAACGGAATAAGGTACTGCCCATATTCATCATTAAACGTAAAGATAAAGCTGGCGATGTGCCTGGATTTAAATCACTGGACAAGGCAATGCGTACCCCATGTTGCTGCAAACTCTCCAATGGCGGATACTTGGTTTCTCTCAAGAAATAAAATGCGCCTGGCAATAACACGGCAACTGTTCCCGCAGCAGCCATCGCCTTCACATCATCTTCAGTCATAAACTCTAAATGATCTGCCGACAAAGCTTGATAACGCGCAGCCAGACTTGAGCCACCGAGCGAAGAAAGCTGCTCTGCATGTAACTTGATGGGTAGATTTAAAGACTGGGCTGTTTTAAAGACGCGCTCAACCTGAGCAGGAGAAAATGCCAGATATTCACAAAATGCATCGACAGCATCGACCAAACCTTCTTGATGGAGTTTTGGCAGCATGTCATTACAGATGTGCTCAATATAAGCATCGCTTTGATTCTGATATTCAGGCGGTAAAGCATGTGCCGCCAAGCAGGTACTGCGTACCGTCATCGGCAAAGTTTCTGCAATCTGACGTATCACACGCAACATTTTGCGTTCATTGGCATAGTCCAGACCATAACCAGACTTAATTTCAATGGTAGTGACACCATCTTTAAGCAGACAACGAATCCGTTTTAGTGCCGATGCAAGTAGCTGTTCTTCACTCGCTTCACGGGTGGCACGAACCGTACTGGCAATACCACCACCACTCGCTGCAATCTCCGCATAGCTAACGCCTTGCAAGCGTTTTTCAAACTCAACGCTACGGTTGCCACCAAACACACTATGGGTATGGCAATCAATCAAACCCGGTGTCACCCATGCCCCATTCAGATCAATGGTTTCTGCATAAGCATCGGCAGGAAGGTCTTTAAATGTACCAATCCAGTGAATCTGCTGCCCGAGCGTTACAATTGCAGCATTTTCAATACTGGAATATTGACCCGCTTGCATGGTGGCGATATGACAGTTTTTCCAAAGCTTTTTCATTCAAAATTCCTCTCACTGCTCAAGTGCTGTTAACACTTGAGCAGCTTGATTATTAGCTTTCCATCTCAATGTTTTGTTGCAAAGCCGTGTTTTCTTTTACCGTGTTTTGCTTGGGTTTCACCCAAATGGTATAGGCAATCCAGAGTAAAACTAACCAAGTTGCACCGACATAAATTGCAGGTCGTGAGTCTGGGAAATAACCCATCATGGCTAAAATAAACAGCATGAACGCAATGGCAAAGGCAGGTGCATACGGCCAGCCAATCACAGGGAAATCCAGAGCTTTGATCTCAGCTTTAGACAACTTGCGACGCATCGCAACCTGAGAAAGCAAAATCATGAGCCAGACCCAAACGGTCGCGAATGTTGCGATTGAGGCAATAATGATGAATACATTTTCTGGAATGAGATAGTTCAGCAATACACCGATCAACAATACGCCTGCCATCACCACTACGGTCATCCAAGGCACACCATTTTTAGAAATTTTCTGGAATACTTTTGGTGCTTGTCCACGGTTTGACATCCCGTACAACATACGTCCTGCACCAAACACATCACTATTGATGGCAGATACAGCTGCTGTAATAACCACTATATTCAAAACGGTTGCCGCTGATCCAATGCCCAGATTTTCAAAAATCTGTACGAATGGACTGCCCTGACTACCAATCTGGTTCCACGGGAAAATCGACATCAATACAAAAATCGTCAGAACATAGAACAACAGGATACGTACCGGCACGGCATTAATCGCTTTTGGAATCGAAGTTTTTGGATCTTGCGATTCACCAGCAGTGATCCCAATAATTTCAATACCACCAAAAGCAAATACCACCACAGATAAACATGCAACCAAACCTGCAATGCCATTTGGCATAAAGCCTTCATGAATCCATAGATTTTGAATGCCAGTGGTAAAACCACTGTGGTCAGCATGGAAACCGTAGAACATTAGCCCCAAACCACCGACAATCATCGCCACAATGGCCGTGACTTTGACAATTGAAAGCCAAAACTCAAGCTCGCCAAAGACCTTAACGTGAATCAGGTTGATTGCACCCAAGAACATGATCAGTGACAAAATCCAGATCCAGCGTGGTACATCGGGATACCAGAATCCCATGTAGATCCCGAATGCAGTCACATCCGCAAGTGCAACGATGATCATTTCGAAAACATAAGTCCAGCCTGTGGTAAAACCTGCAAGCGGGCCAATATATTGAGAAGCATAATGGCTGAATGAACCTGATACCGGGTTGTGTACAGCCATTTCACCGAGTGCGCGCATCACGATATAAATTGCAATCCCTGCAACAATATATGCGAGTAATACGGACGGGCCTGCCATTTTGATCGCAGTAGCCGAACCGTAAAAGAGTCCTGTCCCAATGGCTGAACCCAATGCCAAAAAACGAATATGGCGGGTGTTTAGCCCCCGCTGTAATGTGGAGTGCTGTGACATTATAATCTCCAATCCTTGAGGAAATTTAGTTAGATTCGGCCACTCCATGTGACCGATTTATTGATCACACTTCAGACAAACTCGGTAATAGCTTCGGAATGAGTAATTCGTTCAAGCAGCCACTTGCAAGCAATTCACTTGCTTGCTCGATATCTGGCGCAAAGAAACGATCTTCACTGTAGTAAGGCACTTGATCACGCAACACTTTACGCGCACGCTCAAGTTTGGGAGAACTTTTCAATCCTTCACGGAAATCAAGGCCCTGACATGCACCTAGCCATTCAACTGCAAGGATGCCGCGAACGTTGTCAGCCATATACCACAAGCGTTTCCCAGCATTCGGCGCCATGGAAACATGGTCTTCCTGATTTGCAGAAGTCGGTAAACTATCAACACTGGCAGGATGTGCAAGTGCTTTATTGTCACTTGCTAACGCAGCGGCTGTTACTTGAGCAATCATGAAGCCTGAATTGACCCCACCATTGGCAACCAAGAACGGTGGCAGCTGTGACATGTGACGATCCATCATCATTGAAATACGGCGTTCAGACAGTGAACCAATTTCTGCAATCGCCAATGCCAAGTTATCCGCTGCCATCGCAACAGGTTCCGCATGGAAGTTACCACCCGAAATCACATCGCCTTCTGCTGCAAATACCAATGGGTTATCTGACACTGCATTTGATTCGATTTCCAGTACTTCTGCCGCTTGACGGATTTGAGTCAAGCAAGCACCCATGACCTGTGGTTGGCAACGTAGTGAGTACGGATCTTGAACCTTGCTGCAATCTTCATGTGAATGTGAAATTTCACTCGATTCAGTCAATAAATCACGATAAGCAGCAGCCACATCAATTTGACCACGCTGACCACGAACCTCATGAATACGGGCATCGAATGGCGCACGTGAACCTAACATTGCTTCAACGCTTAAACCACCGCACACCGTTGCCGCAGCAAATAGATCTTCTGCTTCAAACAAACCACGTAAAGCATAAGCGGTTGAAACTTGCGTACCATTTAACAGTGCCAAGCCTTCTTTCGCAGCTAAAGAAATTGGCTCTAGACCCGCAATTTTAAGCGCTTCAACCGCAGGCAACCATTCACCTTTATAGCGTGCTTTACTTTCACCCAGTAACACCAAAGACATATGCGCAAGCGGTGCCAAATCACCTGAAGCGCCCACAGAACCTTTTAATGGAATATGCGGATAAACTTCTGCATTGATCAATGCCAAAATCGCATCAATCACTTTACGGCGAATACCTGAAAAACCACGTGCCAAACTGTTTGCTTTGAGCAGCATAATCAGACGCACCATCGCATCATCAAGCGGCTCACCTACGCCAGCAGCGTGTGAAAGTACCAATGAACGCTGTAATTGCTCTAGATCTTCTGGTGCAATTTTAGTTGAAGCAAGTAAACCAAAACCTGTATTGATACCGTAGGCTGTACGGCCTTCATTCACGATTTTTTCGACACAAGCAACACTTGCATTAATGCCAGCAGAAGCGCTGTCATCGAGTTTCACTTTGATTGGATTTAAATAAGCGTGGCGGAGATCTGCTAAGGTAAGTTTGCCGGGTTGAATTAGAAGTTCCATTGTTGGCGTCCTGTTTTGCACTCTATTGTTCTCTTACGATGCTGTTTACACAATTGCAAAAAGCATCGTAATGTCCTTGTCTGTTTATTGCGTGATCATTGGCAAGTTCAAGCCTTGCTCTTTGGCACAATCAATTGCGATGTCATAACCCGCATCGGCATGACGCATTACCCCTGTTGCAGGGTCATTGGTCAGTACACGTGCGATACGTGCTGCTGCTTCATCTGTACCATCACACACAATCACCACGCCTGAATGTTGAGAGAAGCCCATACCTACACCACCACCGTGGTGCAATGACACCCAAGTCGCACCGCCAGCTGTATTGAGCAAGGCATTCAATAACGGCCAGTCAGATACGGCATCAGAACCATCTTTCATTGATTCGGTTTCACGGTTCGGACTAGAGACTGAACCTGAATCCAGATGGTCACGGCCAATCACGATTGGTGCTGAAAGTTCACCACTACGAACCATTTCGTTAAATGCCAAGCCAAGTTTTGCACGTAAACCTAAGCCGACCCAGCAAATACGTGCTGGTAAACCTTGGAAGCTGATGCGTTCACGCGCCATATCTAACCAGCGATGTAAATGTTCATCATCTGGAATGAGTTCTTTTACTTTGGCATCTGTTTTATAGATATCTTCTGGATCACCTGAAAGTGCAGCCCAGCGGAATGGACCAACACCGCGACAGAACAATGGACGGATATAGGCAGGAACGAAGCCTGGGAAATCAAAGGCATTTTCTACGCCTTCATCTTGCGCCATTTGACGGATGTTGTTGCCATAGTCAAAAGTTGGCACACCCATTTTCTGGAAATCCAGCATCGCTTGAACATGCTTCGCCATTGATTGTTTCGCTGCTTTCACTACAACTTCTGGCTCAGTTTTCGCACGTTGACGGTATTCTTCCCATGTCCAGCCAATTGGCAAATAACCATTTAATGGATCATGTGCGCTGGTTTGGTCAGTCACCATATCTGGATGTACACCACGGCGAACCAATTCAGGTAAAATCTCAGCGGCATTGCCATGCAGCGCAATCGAAACAGCCTTGCCTTCTTTGGTGTATTTTTCAATACGTGCTAACGCATCATCCAAATCAGTTGCTTGCTCATCGACATAACGGGTGCGTAAACGGAAATCGATACTGGTTTGCTGGCATTCAATATTCAATGAACATGCACCTGCAAGTGTTGCAGCCAAAGGTTGTGCACCGCCCATACCACCTAAACCAGCCGTTAAGACCCAACGACCTTTTAAATCGCCGTTGTAGTGTTGGCGACCTGCTTCTACGAAAGTTTCATAAGTACCTTGTACAATGCCTTGGCTACCGATATAGATCCAAGAACCAGCCGTCATCTGACCGTACATTGCCAAACCTTTGGCATCCAATTCATTGAAATGCTCCCAAGTTCCCCAATGTGGTACAAGATTCGAGTTTGCAATCAAAACACGTGGTGCGTCTTTATGAGTTTTAAATACGCCTACTGGCTTACCCGATTGAACCAATAAAGTTTCATCTGTTTCTAAGTTCTTTAGCGTTTCAACGATCTTGTCGAAACATTCCCAGTTACGTGCAGCACGACCAATACCACCGTAAACAACGAGTTCTTTTGGATTTTCTGCGACATCTGGATCTAGGTTATTCATCAACATACGCAATGGTGCTTCTGTTAACCAGCTTTTGGCATTGAGCTGTGTACCACGCGGTGCGCGAATTTCTACATCACGAAATTTTGTTGTCGTTGTTGTCACAATCGGACTCCTTCCATTGAGTTTGAACCAGCAAATTAATCTGCTTTTACTGTATAGCAATGTATTAACTTGTATATACATCCATATACTACACAAAACTTTTTTATTGAAAAGATGCTTTTCAAATCTTTTATGAAAATAAATTACAAGCTAATGAAATAAATAGATTTATTTTTTATAGACAATAAAAAAACACATACAACCTGAGACTGTATGTGTTCTCAAAAATAAAAGAAAACTAGATTTTTATGAGTTCAATTAGACAAGTTTGCTTTAAAATCTGTGGATTCAGAACCACCTTTTTGAGTGATTTTTCCTGCTCAATGTAAAGACTTTCCTGATGCTGCATTTGAAAAATCTGCCCATCAATTTCAATATCTAACAGCTCTGTACTCTGATTAAATATAAAAATCAGATCGGCTGAGCTAAAAATCTCGGTCTTTGTCGGCTCAAAATACCATTGCAAACGCGCATGAAACTGCTTGGGATCATAAATCAGATTAAAATCCCGAATCGGACCATCAATCAATTCACAACGGGTCGCACTTTCACCACTAAACTGTACCGATTGCAATGTCGTTAGAGATTCATACTCATCGTCAATATAAAGCTCGATGCCCTGACCTTCCAGCACGGTTAAGATACGCTGCATCCCGTTAAATCGGGAAAAATCGCCTGCGCTTTTGACATCTGCCATGGAAATACGCCAGTCAAAAGTATCCAGATTTTCACCCGCACTACGCGCCAGTTCAACCGTATAACCTGCACCATTTTTCCATAGCATCTGCCGATAATCAGTACTGCTTAACTGCTTGATCATTGGGTAAATTTACCTTCCAGATAATAACGGCTACCCGGATAAATCAAACGTGCGCTGGAAATCAGTTGTTTATTCGACCAAGTTCTACGACGAATCAATAAACACGGTTCGGTCTTGTTAATTTTCAGCCATTTACATTCTTGCGCTGAGGCTAGAATTGCGGTCACTACATGCTCACCTTCCGTCACAGGTGCTTTTGACATTAGATAGGCGTTGGGTGTAATGGATTTAAAATCTTGTGCCAAGTAATCTGGGATCAACATCGGATCGACCAGTCGATCTTCAATCTGTACAGGCACATCATTTTCATAATGCACGATAATCGAATGAAACAGTTTTTGGCCTTCCCGAATCTGCATCAACATGCTTTGTTCAGCATTGGCCTGAATCTGTTCCAAGACCAACACTTCGGCATGATGTTTATGATTTCGGGCAATAATTTCTTCGGCAATATTATTGACATGGAATAAGGCCGTTCGACCTTGTCCTTCGGCAACAAAAGAACCGACACCTTGGATACGCACCAACAAACCTTCGCTGGTGAGTTCACGTAAGGCACGGTTCACGGTCATACGACTACAACCGAGTAAATTGACCAGTTCACTTTCAGAAGGAATCTTTTTATTAACCGTCCATGTTCCTTCATAAATCTTTTGCGAAATCATTTGTTTCACACGTAAATACAAAGGAACTGGACTATCTTCTTCTAGAGACAAATCCAAATCATTTTGCTTTGTCACTCTTGACATTGGCTAAAACTCATACTAAATATTCTAAGTCATTGTATATTGAATTAATGCAAATTGTATATACAAGCCTATACAAATAAACATTTTAGCTTAAACCCTCTTCTAATCCTCCAAATTTATATTTTAAAAAATCTTACTTCCACTTATACCGTATAGCGTTTACTTAAACCCCATTCCGCCAAAATACGACGGTACATGGTCGAAGAACGATCCGCTTCAAAATGAGCCTCCATACTAATATCTAAAGGCAATTCTTCGGGTTTTTGTGCCTCCACCATCTCCTGATCTTCCGCAAAAATTTGTGCATTAAAATCATAGACGGCCTGTAAATCTCCCGTAGTATCGAAATTACGGGTTAAAGGTACAAACAAACGGGTCTTGTTATGGGAGATTGGACAGCAGGCATTTAAAATCTTGAGTACACCATCATTTGGAAAATGGATTGTCAATACTGCTGAAAATGGTGGATAAACATCAAAAATCCGCTCCCACACAAAATCATCTGGCGCGAGATGCTGCATCCCATGCGGATAATTGCTGACACTGCTGGTGTAGTTGGTATGCAAGCCATAATCGGTACGTTCAGTCGAGTATTTGGGTACGACTGGATTATCTCGATCTGCAAAGGCCTGATGATGTACCCATGCAAAATGTGCGACATCAATAAAACCTTCTAATTGACGACCACTTGAGCCAGCAATATCCACGGACGGCGGTAAAATGGCTTGATGCTCCTTCTGTTCCCATGTGTCCAACACAGGGAAATTCGCCAAACTTTCTTCTCTGCCAAGAATACTGGTCCAGACCAATCCATATTTTAAAACCACAGGAAATTTGGTCAGAGAAAAACGCTCTGAGATTTTCGTTAAATCAGGTTGAGCTGGGATTTTGGTACATTTACCCTCTTCATTAAAATGTAGGCCATGATAAGGACAGATAATGGTTTCACCTTCCACCCAACCTTTACTCAACGGCACACCGCGATGCGGACAAATATCCCGCGTTAAATGAATCTGTCCTGTTTCGGTTTTATACAAGGCCAAATTCATATCCAGTAACGTCACTTGCTGAGGTTTACTGGTGACATCTTCAATACATGCGACCGGATACCAATGCTGCGCAAGAATCTGCCAATCCTGATCATCAAATTGGCTGTGACATGGCTTATTTGGAAGATTGATGAATGGAATTGCGTTCATATCCTGTGCTCATTTTTTAATGTTTTCTCTGTTGTTTGTAGTGTGGAATAGATCATTATTTTCGTCTATTAGAATGAATTACATGCATCATTCTAAAAATTAGAACAGTATCGGCATTAAAATTGCTTTTGTATTTGCACTAGTTTTTATATTGAGAGCACGTAATGGCCCTGCCATTTTCACGTTTTGCCGATTATTTTATGGCTGTAGCCAAAACAGGAAGCTTGAGAAAAGCAGCCGATCAACTTTTCATTTCTGTATCCGCAGTCCATCGGCAAATTGTTCTGGCAGAAGAAGAGCTTGGCGTGAGTTTATTCGAACGGCGACCCAATGGGTTAAAACTGACCTTGGCTGGTGAACTGCTCTATGCCGATTTACGCACTTGGCAAAAAGGCTTTCAAATCACGCAAAAACGTTTAGGTGAAATTCAGGGCTTGCAGCGAGGCTCGATTGAGTTTGGAATGATTTCTGCATTGAGCGAAAGCTTTGTCAGCACCGTTATTCAGTCGATTCACCAACAATATCCATGGATTAATTTTCAGATTCGTGTATTGGACAGTGACAATGTGGCTGATCTGGTGATGAATGCAGATCTCGACTTTGGCTTGATTCTTAATCCTAAACATCAGCATCAGTTACAGATCAGTGCATTCATAGAGATGCCCTTAGGCTTTGTGATTCCAAAGCAGCATCATTTAGCCCATAAAGAAAAAATCTATTTCTCGGATACACTGGAGTTCAATCATATCCTGCCTGCCGAACCTTTGATTATTCATGATCATGTTACGGCCCTATATAAAAAACAGGACTTTCATCCACAGCATAAAATTGAATGTAATGATATTCGTATGATGATTGCCTTACTCAGACAAAACTTAGGTATTGGCCTGATGAGTTATCTGGATGCCGCGCCATACATTGAAAATGGTGAATGTGTATTTAGAACAATTGACGATAATGGACTGCATCCGATTACGGTTGCATTATGTGTTGCACCAAAACGGCAACTTTCCCGAATTGCGCAAATCATGATGAATCAGATCATTGCAGAAATGGAAGCACTAAAATTGCGCATGTACAAACATATTTAGCAAATAAAATTGCTTTTTTGCACCAAAACAAATCAATCAAGTTATTGATTTTATTAAATATAGTGTTTGACACCCGATTATTCTATCGAGTAATTTGATGTGAAGACTCAATGATTTCACAATTTAGGCATTGCTATGGTTCAGTCCAATACAGACATTGATTTTACTGCCAATTATCCGCGAGATATGATCGGTTATGCTGATCGCCCTCCACACGCCCAATGGCCCAATCAAGCAAAAATCGCTGTGCAATTTGTGCTGAATTATGAGGAAGGTGGAGAAAAACATATCCTGCATGGCGATGAAGGTTCAGAACAGTTTTTGTCTGAAATCAGTGGTGCCGAAAGTTATCCTGCACGACACCTTTCAATGGACTCAATCTATGAATATGGTTCACGAGTAGGTTTCTGGCGGATTCAGCAAGAATTTGCCAAACGCCAATTGCCCATGACCATTTTTGCTGTGGCGATGGCACTGCAACGAAATCCACTGGTGGTCGAAGCGATTAAACAGCACAATTATGATGTGGTCTCGCATGGCTTACGCTGGATCCATTATCAAAATATTGATCTTGAAACCGAAAAGCAACATATGGCTGAAGCCATGCAAATATTCAAAGACCTGTTTGGAGAAATGCCAACGGGTTGGTACACAGGACGCGATAGTCCAAATACCCGCCAATTATTGACTGAATATGATCATGTGCAATATGACAGTGATTATTACGGCGATGACTTACCTTTTTGGACAACACTCAGTAATGAAACGGGCACAACACGACCGCATTTAATTATTCCCTATACGCTTGATACCAACGATATGAAGTTTGCTTCACCGACTGGTTTTAACCGTAGTGAGGATTTCTTTGAATATTTAAAAGATGCTTTTGATGTTTTATATGCAGAAGGTGCAACGAGTCCGAAGATGCTTTCGATTGGCATGCATTGCCGGATTTTAGGACGGCCTGCCCGTTTCAAGGCGCTACAACGTTTTCTAGACTATGTGCAAAATCATGATCGGGTCTGGATTTGTACCCGTCAACAAATTGCTGAGCATTGGTATACGCATCATCCTTATCAAGCTTAGATTTATTAAAGCGACACTCAGTGTCGCTTATGCGACTTAAAAAATTTATCTAAATAGACATCCGTTTTAAGATACTCCTTTATATAAAGGAGATGATCAGGATGAAAGTACAATATTTTGCAGCGAGTAGCCTAGACGGATTTATTGCTACTGAAAATGATTCTTTAGAATGGTTATTTACTTTAGGTGAACTGGATAACTCAAGTTATCCGTCATTTATTAAAAATGTTGGTGCTTTAGTGATGGGATCAGCAACTTATGAATGGATATTAAATAATTCTGAAGAGGTTGCTGCTGAAACAGGTTCATCTTGGCCTTATACTCAGCCAGCTTGGGTGTTTTCCAGTCGGGAACTACCCTTAATTGAAGGGGCAAATATCCATTTTGTGCAAGGAGACATCACTCCCGTTTATGCTGAAATACAATCCATAATCGGAGACAAGAATATCTGGATTGTAGGTGGTGGAGAATTGGCTGGACAGTTCTACGATGCAAATTTACTTGATGAACTCATTATACAAATTGGTTCAGTCACCCTTGCACAAGGTAAGCCCTTATTTCCCCGCAGAGTGTTTGCCCCGAC
The DNA here is from genome assembly GCF_001605865.1 of Acinetobacter sp. NRRL B-65365. Lineage (NCBI taxonomy): Bacteria > Pseudomonadati > Pseudomonadota > Gammaproteobacteria > Moraxellales > Moraxellaceae > Acinetobacter > Acinetobacter sp. NRRL B-65365. The sequence goes on from NZ_LRPD01000013.1 coordinate 59,474, forward strand.
ACTTAAATTGATCTTTGTCCATCAAATGGGTGAAGGCATGGTTGAACTGCATTATACCGTTGAGCGTAGTACAACGATTTGATGGGTAGAATTTTGAACCCTTTAAACAGCCTGTTTTACCTACAATGTAGATCGCATTAGTCAATCGAAGAACACACCTCAACCCAATCTAAATAACCCATTCTGTTAAATAAAATGGGTTGTTCGGAAGATTTTTCCAATTTTTTAGCTGATACAATTTTATGACCTGATTGCAAATTGATGAGATGCGTTTATACGACATTTCTTAATACCCAAATGGAAAATAACTAAATACGATAAAACTAAAATTTAAATCCGTACCATTATTTAATGATAAGTAATGATGATTTTTTGGAGATTTGAATCATGAAATATGGCGATGCTTCTTTATAATGAATTAGAGGTGTTTAGTGTCTTTATATCAAAAAGGAAAATATTGGTATGGTATAAATCGAGACGATTTGCGTTTAGAGATGATTCGTTATAGCCGCCTAAAGGGCTATGAAACAAAAGAATTTGCATCAAGTTTTTGTCGATGTGGAAACCATATTTTCTATTTAGAAAGTGACGAAAATGAAGGAGTTGCTAGGCGGGTCTGTACTCAATGTCACCACTCACATTTAATAGGAGATAGCGCTAAATATATTGAGGATGCTGAGCTAGAAGAACATATTTGTATTTGTGACAATCAACAATTTGAACTGGAATCTGCAGTTGCACTTTATGATGGATTAAATGATGTCCGCTGGTACTACATAGGCTGTCGCTGTACAATTTGCTCACTGATTGGTGTATTTGCAGATTGGAAATGTGAAGGCGGAAATGCAACCGAATTTTTAGCTAAAATATAGACACTCTGATTTTAACTCTTGGATAGTTACTATTTAAGAAAAAGTACTATCCAATTTCATAAGGTAATCCATTATTTTAGCTTAGGCTATTTTTGCCATATGCATACTGCGCTGCTCTAACAGCTTTACGGCTTGCTTTGCTTGCCAAGCCAACTCCATCATATCCAGATCAGGAATCTGATCATTCTCCATCACCATTTTCCCAGCAACAAACATGGCCTTAATATGCGCCCGCCCAGCACTTGCCACAGGGCCTATCGCCATGTCATGTAAACCGAAATAACGTGGATCGTCCAATTGATACACCACCAAGTCGGCCTGTTGCCCGACCTCAATCGTACCGACTTGATCTAAACCTAATATCTTGGCACCACCCGCCGTTCCCCAACGGATCACATCCTCAATACTGGCAGCATCTGCACCACCTTCAAATTGCCCGCCCTCATACTGTGGTGTCGCCAACATGCCCTTTCTGGCCCGTTGCAATAACCATGCAGCATGGGTTTCAGACAACATATCTGCGGCTTCGTTGGAACCTGCGCCATCAACGCCAATCGAAATGGTCATGCCTGCCTGTTCCAGAGCAACAAGATCGGCAATGCCACTGCCCAAACGTGCATTACTCTGCGGACAGTGCGCGATTCCTGTTTGAGTTTGGCCTAACAACTGAATTTCTTCTGGCAATAATTTCACCAGATGCGCAAACCAGACATCATTTCCGATCCAGTCCTGTTCAGCACAAAACTGGACGGGAGTCATGCCAAACTTGGCTTTGGCGGCATCGAGATAGTCCACCGTTTCAGATAAATGACTATGCATCCGAATCCCGAACTGTCTGGCAATTTTGGCACTTTCCCGCAATTGTGCCGCTGTGGTCGAATGCAGGGTTGAAGTCGGTGCCATTACAATTTTTCGAAATGCATCTGAACCTGATTGATGATATTGCTGCACCAAACGCTCAATATCCATCATATAGTCTTCAAACTTTTCAGGACGTAATGCTTGTGGCAACTCACTTTCCAAACCGCGCGTGAGCGTTGCTCCACCACGACACAACACAAAACGCATGCCTAACTTTTCGGCTTCATCAAATAAAATTGCTGCACCATCGAACGGCATCTTTGGCCAATACAAATAATGATGATCCGCCACTGTTGCGCAGCCTGAACGTAATAACTCAATTAAGCCAATCCGTACCGCAACCCTGAAAGTATTTTCATCAAACGCACCACGAAACCGATACGGCGTACTGGCAAGCCATGAGGTCAGGTTTTGATTCAGTCCTTGTGGCTCACCCTTGAGTAAAGACTGGAATAAATGATGATGTGTATTCACCCACGCAGGGTAAATTACACAATCTTGGGCATCGATCACCTGTTCATTCGGCTGGGCAGCTAACTGGCCGAGTTCAGCAATTTTACCGGCCTGAATACGAATATCACTGAATGAGCAACGCGCTGCATTCCCAGATAACCCCGTCAAAATGGCATGTGCATTTTTAATTAAATAACTATGATTCAAAGACACTAGACTCATACTTGCTCACTCTCATGCCATTTGCTTAAAAAGAACTGACTTAATAAGGACATCAAGACAAATAAGCCCAAACCTGTGCAGGTAATCAGGAATAATGCAGCAAACATTAGAGGTAAATCTAATTGGAAGCCTGCTTGCAAGATTTGATAAGCCAAACCTGCACTGGTTCCACCCGCCCCAGCAACAAATTCGGAAACCACAGCACCGATCAGTGCCAAACCACAGGAAATGCGTAAGCCACCAAAGAAATAAGGCAGAGCGTTCGGTACACGTAAGCGCATCAGAATTTGCCAGCGACTGGCTTTATTGATTTGAAAAAGATTGAGCAAGCCTTTATTGACACTACGCAAGCCCAAAGTGGTATTGGTCAGTATCGGGAAAACCGCAACCAGCATGGCACACACCACCAATGCCAAAGTTGTATTTTGAATCCAGATGATGACCAATGGTGCAATCGCAACAATCGGAGTGACCTGAAATAAAATGGCATAAGGCATAAAGCAGGCTTCGACCACACGACTTTGTACAAACACAAAAGCGACCAATGTGCCGATAATCACCGCACACACAAAAGCCAATAAGGTGATTTTTAGCGTGACCCATAAACTGCCAAATAACACACTGGACTGATTGACCATCGCCATAACGATATCACTCGGCTTTGGCACCACATAAATAGGCACTTCTAGCTGTTGAAAACTCAACTGCCAAAACAACAGGAAGATCAAACCAAGCCCAAGTGGCGCAGCAATACGTTGAACCGTTGGATGTTGTATCAAAGGTTTAATCATGGTGATGTCCTCCACTTGCCTCAGCCAATAATTGCGATAGATGCGAACATTGTTGAATAAAGATGTCTGAGCTTCTAAAGGCTTCGTCACGCAGATAAGGCCCTTCAATTTCCAGATCGGCGACCACCCGCCCAGGTCGCGCGCCCATAACAATCACGCGCGAAGATAAATACACCGCTTCATAAATACTATGCGTGACAAAAACTACGGTTAAATCACGTTCAGACCATAATTGGCGAATATCGCTATCCAGTTTATGGCGGGTAAACTCATCCAATGCGCCAAAAGGTTCATCCATTAACAACAAGTCTGGCTCCGTCACCAGTGCCCGAGCCAACGAGGCACGCATTTGCATGCCCCCTGAAAGTTCCCGTGGATAGGCTTTGCTAAACTTCTCCAAACCCACTGCTGCTAAAGCCGCCATCACTTTCGGGGTGCTAACTGATTTTGAGATATGTTGTAAATTGAGAGGCAAACGAACATTGTCTTCAATATTGCTCCACGGCATGAGCGTTGCTTCTTGAAACACCATAGCCATTTTGCATTGCGATTGAATATCAGCTTTACCATTCCAGCGCACCACTCCGGCAGATGGGTGCTCCAGATCAGCAAACATTTTGAGTAAGGTACTTTTACCGCAACCTGATGGCCCGAGTAATGAAACAATCTCACCACGTGCAATATTTAAATCTAAACGCTGTAATGCATTGGTACCATTCGGATAAGTTTTCTCTACGCCTCTGGCCATGATCATTGGCGTGACAAAGCTTGAAGATTCATGGATTGGCGTATCCATTGGTAAAGCAGAATTCATATGGTTTCCCCTTTGTGCCAGTGCCCTATTTTTTAACCCTAAAAAATCCTGATCGACATTCCAGATTATTTGGCTGGTTTAATAAATTGCGTGGTATAAGCGGTTTTCCAATTGGTTTTCGTGTTCAGCAACCCTGCACTCACCATAAAATCTCGCGTTGCTTTCCAACGTGCATCCGTCATGACGCCAATGCCTTGAGTTTTGGCATCACCACCATCAATCAATTTCAATTTCCGCATTTGTCCTACAGCAAACGTGAGTAACTCATCATTCATATTCGGATTTTCTTTTTTAATGATGCTATTGCCCAAACGTGGATCAGCTAAATAGTTTTTCCATCCCTCCATCGAAGCTCTGACAAAACGGCGCAGCACATCAGGTTTGTTTTGAATGACATCATTTCGTGTCACTAAAATACCGCCATAAGCTGGATAGCCAGCATCAGCAAATAAAAAGAAATTACTCGATGGTTCTGCTTTTTTGGCCTGAAAGACTTCAGAGGTCGCATAGGCTTGTTGTGCAACATTTTTGCCTGCTAAAAAAGGCTGCATATTGAAGGTATACGGGCGAGCTTGTGCTGCATCTAATTTATATTTACCTTTTAACCAAGGCCACCAGCTTGCTTGTCCACTGGTCGAGACCAGAATCGTTTTTCCTTTCAGATCGGCCAAAGACTTTACATCGTTATGGGTTAGTACACCTTGCGGATCAAACTGAAATGGCGCTGCAACCGCTTTAATTGGAAAATTGCTTTCAATGCCCTTTAAGACCTGTAGGTCATAATTAATAATAATGTCAGCACGTTTTGATAATAATAAAGTCATGTTGTTGACTTGTGGCCCACCGATTTTAATATCGACATCAAGGCCGTATTTTTTATAAATTCCTTGTGCTAGTGCCTGATAATATCCACCTTGCTCAGCTTGCGCATACCATGTGGTTTGTAACACAAGTTTATCGGCTGCATAACTGGTTGAGCTGAGAACGGTGACAAAGCCCAATAACGCGCTCGCGATAACAGTACGTCGTCCTTTGCCTACATAGTGTTGAATATTCATAAGTAACACCCCTAAATCTGTATGGATTCATCTTGCTATTCTTTTTAGGGGGTCAATCAATGTATAAGCTACACATTTCTCTCAAAGCCAAACCCAATTGGCTTTGTCCCCAAAAGAGGAACAGCAAACGCTGTAGAGCAATGTCCCGCGTGTTTGGTACACACTGACCGCTTATACTCAGTAATGATTTAGCAAGCTCTGTGCCAAGATTGATTTCATTTTATTTTTCATAGGTATAATCTAGTTTGAATTTATTTTTGATTATTTTAGATGAATAAACCGTATTCATTATCTTCTTTTGTAGGCCATAAAAAATAAGACTGTATTAAAAATGCACTATTTTAAAACAGCTCAATGCGCAGAAATGAATCACTGACGCTGACGATTTAAATCCCTATAAATATTTCAATGCAATCTTTTATAGATTGCTTGTTCATCTCGACACAATTGATCCAACAACAAATCTTTATCAGTTTCCCGATATTTCATGCTCAAGCCCATTGTATAAATTGCTTGTGCTGATTGCCCTCCACGAGCTGCTTTATAAACTGGTATAAAAAATGCTTATGTGTTTATGTCAGAGTAGAAGCGTTCAGCATGCAGTCACACCAACTGCTATGTGGGTCATTGCTCAGAAATCAGCTCACACTCTTCATGAGAAAATATCTTTTGAAGAAAGTGCGGCTCTTTTTTGAATGTGACCCCATCTCTTTCAATTCATTGGATTGGGTCACGGTTTATCCAAAAGATGAGGTTGAAATATGAATAGCGCCAACATGACTCCAATCGCTGAAAATGACTACAGCTTAGAAGAATTACAAAAAGAAGCCCGTATGGGCGCTTTGGGACAAGAAACCTTTGAACGTGAAGTTCGGGTGATTGATTTATCCAACTTTGAACAACGAAAGTATGAGATTGCAGAACAGCTTTGGGCAGCAGCAACGGATATCGGTTTTTTTCAGGTTGCAAATCATGGTATCCCATTGGAACAGATCCAAACAGCTTTCGACATGACACAGCAATTTTTTGCTTTACCTGAACCTGTCAAAGCGCGTTATCCACTGAATCGCAATGCGGGTTGGGAAAGTAAGGCACAAGTTCGTCCTTCGACCAGTACGCCAGATCAAAAAGAATCCTACCAAATCACTCGTCCCCGGATGGAAGGACTTTACCCAAGTGAGCAAGAATTACCGAACTTTAAAAAGACCATGCTGGAATTTGAACAGGCATGCTGGCAAGTCGGTATGAAAATACTGTCCTGCTTTGCTTATAAACTGGGTTTTGCCGATAACTTCTTTGCACTGGCACATGATCCTGAGCAGGACAGCTATCAAAGTACCTTAAGAATGCTACATTACTACGCAATTGATCCTGCGCTTAAAGATCAATTGGGACTATGGCGTGCGGGTGCGCATACCGATTTTGACTGTTTAACCCTACTGTTCCAACGTAAGGGACAAGGTGGTTTGCAAGTCTGTCCTGGCAAGGATATGGAACAACAGCAATGGACCAGCATCGAACCCCTTGATCATGTAATTACCTGTAATATTGGTGATATGCTGATGCGTTGGAGTGATGACCAATTACCTTCTAATTTCCACCGCGTCAAAAATCCAGAAGCCAATGAATATCAAGGGCCGCGTTATAGTCTGGCGTTCTTCTGCCAAGCCAATGAAGATGTGATCATTGAAAGCCCACAAAAGAAATATCCTGCAATCACGGCGAAAGAATATTTAAAACAACGCATCAGCGCCAACTTCAAAGGTAAATATTAATCCTCTATTCTTTGCAGACAGAGATAGATCGTCTCTGTCTGTTATTTCAGCTTTAGTCTATTTATTTTTATCATCTATGATGGTGTTTGCGGTCTTTTGTGTGATCTCTTCTGATTTCTTTTCTTGGGTCTTTTTTGAGGGATAATAATTTTTCCCGTACCTAAACCTCGGAAGAAATAATTAAAAAGATAAATAAATAAAAAACCAAAATAAAAAAACGGGAATATGGTAAAGACACTAAACGTACTTTCCCAAAAAAGTACACCGATCCGATAATTATAACCTAACTGGATAAGTGCACCTCTACGACTACCATCCTGAAAGGAGATATTCTCTAAAAGAAAATGGCTCATCCCCATGATAAAGCAGAATAAAAATATGCCTGAAACAATTGTTTTTTTAATCAATGGCTTCTCCAGCCACGGATGTTTCTTCGATGCCTCAAACTCAGCTTGAAAGAATTTACTATAAATTTTTTCCTGAAATGTCTTGTTTACGCCTACTTTCTTAATGAATAAGAAACACAAATAACCACTGAAAACAGAGGTTATAACCGTACAATAAACACTTGAAAGAATAGTAAAAAATGGCAATGGACCTTTAGTCCCTACCGTAATCAACATCTGCTCTGTGATATAACGATAAATCTCATACTGCCACTGATTGCGTGGATATGCTGGAAATAAAAATAGCGGTAAAACGAATACAATAATCAAAAGGGCAATATGTATTTTGGTCTGTCTTTTTTCTTTAGCTTGTTGTTCAAGCACCAAACGCCTTTGTTCTAATTTTTCTTGCTTCTTTTGCTTTGTATGCTGTTCAAGCAACTCTCTTGCTACATAGCGTTTTGTTGACATAAAAAAAGAAATAAAGATTTAGGTTATATACAAAAAATCTTAATTAAAAAAAGATTCGAATATTAATATGCTTGAAGATTCTAAATTAAAATGAATCACCTTCCAATATTCTAAAGTCAATATATTTTCCAATATACAGTCAGAGATTGATGATCTCTGACTGTGCTAAAGCTTCAGTAATCCATAAAGGTTGAGATAAATGATGCACATCGCAATTACTGCCGCCACCAATCCGATCTACCACTAAAAAATCACTGTTTGCTTCTAAGCTAATTAAAGGATGGTGCCATACCCCTTGATGATAGGTAATTCCCTGCTGTCCATTGCTGATAAAAGCATAAATTAGCTGTTCATCAGGTCGTGTTTGGTCAAATGGCAACGCCACAACAATAATAAATTTCTGCTGCTGTAAAGGAATAAAAGACTGCGAACCATAAGGATGTCGTTCCAGCATCTCAATCTGAAATGGAATCTGAGTTGCAAATAAATTGTGAAAAATGCTCATCCCAACCGCAACCTGCTCTCCTGAAATTTGTGCCAGTGAAAGCGCATGATAACGTTCAGTGAGTCCCTGATTAATTGGAATAAAGTCTTTACCACTTTTTTCAATCACATCACCAAAAGGAGCAAAACTGTCCTGAGTTAAAGGTTGGATCTCAATATTTTTTTCATGCATATGTTTATTCTCTGCCATTTCTTATCAGCCCCATTGAATCACAATGAGGCGATTACTCATGAGAAATTACTAAACCACTTTTCCCCATAAACGAATCCGGCTAATGCCGCCATCAGGGATCATATTGACACGGATAAAATTCACTTTTTGATGTTGAATGACTTCTGCTAGATATTCATGAATACTGTCCATCGTTAAAGGTTGCTGTTCCAATAAAAATGGCCAGAACATACTCTGTGGAATCAGTTGTGCATCGGTTGCATCTTCAATATAAGTCGCTTGTATTGAACAAAATGCGGGGAAATTACCTTTAAAATATGCGGTATCGACTTCAATTTTTTCAACTAATCCAGCTTGTCCCAAAGCAATAATGCACCAATCAAAACCAGGTGCACGACGGCGTTTGGTTTCCCAGCCATCACCCATGTTTAAACCACGATCAGGATTCAGCAAATTATTTGGATGCCCGAAATGTGCATCACTAAAAGCCACAATACGTCCGCCATTTTTTAAACCAATCAGGTCGATCTGCTGGGATGTATCTACATTTTCGACCACCACACGGCCATACACCCTTAAACGGGCAATCCCGCCATCCGGGAAAATATTGATGCGGATATGCGTGATTTTCTGTGCGCTACAATCAAAAAAATGATGCTGATCTGGGGATAAAACCGAATTTTCTAATAAGGGTATCCATTCAATATTGTCTAATTGATTGTCTGGTGCATAACATCCTTCTACCGAGGCAGAAGCTGGATAATTGCCTGTAAAGAAAGAAGTATCAATATCAAATCCAGATACCAGCCCTGCCACACCTAGACGTACAATACACCAATCATAGCCAGCTTCACGCTTGCGTCGGGTTTCCCATCCGTCCATCCATTTACCATTGTCATCATATTTTCCCTCAATAAATTGAGCTGGCGTACTTTGCAACATTCTTTCTGCCTGTGCAAAGAACTCATCTGAACAGCTCACAATGGTTGCACCAATTCGGGCATCAGCAAGATTGGTTAACGCTTGAAAATGGCTCGGTAAAGTTACTGTTTTGGCAATATGCACTGTCATCGATCAATCCTGAACATTTCATTTCTATTCTGTTATGCAAAAACCAGTCCAACTGGTCTGACCTGTTATCAAAATATAGCGATTTTTTATCAGGAACAACAACAAAAATAGAAATTTTGTGTAGAATCAAATTGTTCATTTTAAAGATAAGGTGCGTGGCTTATGAGTCCACAAGCAATGCTCAATGGAAAATCATCTCAGGTGACTGAGCAAGCTGTGGAAGTGATTCATCAACGCATTCAGCAAGGTACTTATCCTGTCGATTCAACACTCCCTTCGCAACGCGATCTTGCCGTCCAGTTAGGCATCAGTCGGGCTTCCTTGCGTGAAGCTTTAACACGTCTTGCTGCCTTGGGATTATTGGAAATCAAGGCTGGCAAAGGCGTTTATGTTATTTCAAAACATAGTCAGGCTGCCGAACAATGGGAAGGTGAGCACCGCGTTTCACTCAAAGATTTCTATCAATTACGCTATGTACTGGAAGGTTTTTGTGCCCTACTGGCTTGTGAATATTTAACTGAAAATGATAAATCGACCTTAGAGCAACATTACCAATCGCTTGCCGCTGCAATCAAACAACAAGACTGGACAACAGCTTCTGGGGCAGATTATGCTTTTCACCAGCACATTATTGAATTGAGCCATAATCAATCTATTATTCAAACACTTAAAATGCATACCGAATGGATTAAAAAGAGTCAGATTCTTCCTTTTGTTCAGCCGAATCTGGCATTTAAAACCATTCAGGAACATGAGCTAATTCTACAAGCCCTGTTTAAACAAGATGCAGAAGCGGCTGAAAAAGCCATGCAAGCGCATATTATTGGTGCGGCACAACGTGCGGGCGTATATTTCTCTCGACATCCCAATTGAATGTCACCAAACCACTCAAATTAATTGCTTAAATCATTACCCCGCACCACTTTGCATCATGTCCCGAACCACATCAATGCAAGCTCAATAATTATGCATTTTAATAAAGCACAAAAACTGGTATGACCAGTAAAACCAGTTATTAAAATTGGCACACTTCTCGCTTAGAACTGTTTAGAAACTTTTTAAATATTTAGGATCTGAACAATGAATATTGCAATTGTTGGTGCTGGTATGGGTGGTCTAACTGCGGGTATCGCTTTAAAAAAATTTGGGCATCACGTTACCATCTATGAACAAGCAGCCGAGATCTTACCTGTAGGTGCAGCGATTTCACTTTGGTCAAATGGAGTGAAGTGTCTTAATTATTTAGGTTTAACCGACCAGATTCAGGCCTTAGGCGGTCAAATGGAATCTTTGGCCTATGTGGATGGTCTCAGTCAGCAAACCATGACGCAATTCAGCTTGTCGCATTTATACAAGGAAGTTGGACAACGTGCCTATCCTGTTGCCCGAGCCGATCTACAGCATTTATTAATGCAGCAATTTGGTCTGGAAGATATCAAACTGGGCATGAAAATGACTGCGATTGAAACGCATCAAGATGAGGTGACCATTCACTTTCAGGATGATTCTCAGATTAAAGCTGATTTACTGATTGGTGCAGATGGTACACATTCCCTCACCCGACAATTTGTACTCGGCTATCAAGTCGAACGTCGTTATGCAGGTTATGTGAACTGGAACGGATTGGTCGAAATTGATGAAACAATTGCACCTTCCATGCAATGGACAACCTATATTGGTGAAGGTAAACGCGTATCGCTGATGCCTGTTGCACAAAATCGTTTCTATTTCTTTTTTGATGTGCCATTAGATGCAGGGCTAACAAATGACCGTGCCTATTATAAACAAGAGCTAAAGGCCCATTTTAAAGGTTGGTGTGAACCTGTACAAAAACTCATTGACCGTTTAGATGCACATAAAACCAACCGTGTTGAAATCCATGATATTGAACCGTTTATGGACTTCTACAAAGGACGTGTCGTGTTATTAGGCGATGCAGCACATAGCACTACGCCTGATATTGGACAAGGCGGCTGTCAGGCCATGGAAGATGCGATTTATCTTGCTCGTGCCCTGCAAATTAATACCTTTGGTCTGGAAGATGCATTGGCACGTTATCAAAACAAACGTAATGATCGTACTAAGGAAATGGTCTTAAGAGCGCGTAAACGCTGCGATGTCACTCATATGAAAGACCCTCAAGTGACCCAAGAATGGTATCAGTCTCTCTATCAGGAACAGGGTTCACATATTATGCAAGGGATTATAAGCAATATCGTTGGGAACCCCCTGGATTAGATCTTTACAGTTTTCGCCCCCTATTGAGGGGGCTTTTTTTCAACTGACTTTTAGGAAATAAAAAATGCATATCTCTGTTGAAATATGCATTCATTAACCAATTGATTCCTTAGAACTTATAAGTCAATGCAAAACGGTTCTGTAAGAAATTCTTGTCATAACGTGGAGAGGTCTGGATACCCGCAAAATTACTGACACTAAAACCTTTTAAAGCCCCTGTAAAATTATAAATCCCAAACAGTATATATTCAGATTGGTTTCGGCTGGCAACATGCTCTGCTTCCTTTAAATCCATAAGTGAATAACGCGCGCCGGCAATCACCTGATCAGACACTTTCCCCTCCAAAGACAACATGAAGGCATTACCCGCACCTAAATCCTGAGTACTGGTAAAAAATGGCTGAGCAAAAATTTCACCTGAAGAGGTTTTGGCAGCATACGGCGTTAAAAGTGCGCCATTCAAATACCCCTCCCGATCTGGCTTAATGTAGTTATATGCAACTTTTAAAGTCGCCTTAGGTAATAGCTTAACTGCCGCCTGTGCACCAAAAATCTGACTATTTACCTCACCAGCTAAAGCTTTGCCTTGATCTTTACCTAAAATATATTGCAGTGAAAATTCAGGAGCATATTTAATCTTCGGCATTGCCAAATCAGCTTGTGTATAGATCAAACGGGTATAGTCATCATAACTTTGATACCACACCTGCGTTTTTAGACTTTGATCTTCGGCTAAGTTGAACCGCTTCCCGACACCCACTGACCAGACACCATCGGTTTCCAGATTCGAGTTTTGACGAGAGCTTTTTGTGAACTCATCTTCGCCATAACTTTTATATTTATTGACTTTGGTTAGACGCAAGAAATTGTCATTGTTTCCAATCTGGACATCGGCTGCCTGATATAAAAACATCAAAACACGACGGTCTGCATAATCCCCCATAAAAGGTAAATTGAGACGCTGATTACCAATGGTCACTCTGGCTAAATCATTCTTCCAACTTAAATAAGCTTCTGCCAGACCATCGCGATCCTCTTGCAGTTCAGGTACTTCGTCATTTTTATTTTTCTCATCTAATCGGCGTTGTATGTCATATCCAACACCTGCCTGTATGCCATAAAAAGGCGCTGTTTCATATTTAATATAGCCGCCGATGACAGCCGTATCCTGATTCAGATTATCCACAAAATAAGCATTATTGAGTGAGTAATAGGTCGATTTCACTGCGCCATGAACACTTCCACAGACAAATGCCGCAACCAGTCCATCACCCGCCTGACAATCTTGTTGCAAATTCAACAGATAATTTAGACTGGTATCAGCCGCCCATGCCTGCATAGTTGAGGTCATAGCGAGCATGAGCATTGCTGATTTTAATTTAAAATTTCTCATAAAATTCCCCGTAAGATTTCATTTAAAAATCGCTTTAGGTCTTTAAAATCCTGTTTTTGGCTTTTTCAAGACAAAAACTCCCCTAGACCTATTCAGTGTTGAATAAGCAACTTTTAAATTTTTCGAATAAAAAGTGTGGTTAGGTTAAAAAATCAGTTCCAAATCAATCTCGATCAATGCCCTGAATTTAGAGGCACTGTTGCGACATCAACAGACTTTTTACTTAATGGTAAGTGGTTAAAAATGATGTTAAGCAAAATGGCGGTGATACAAGCCGAGCTAATGCCTGAATGCAATAAGGTTTTTACCCAAGTTGGGAATTGTGCATAGAACTCCTGATTAACGATGGGTATCATGCCAATTGCCAGTGAAGTCGCCACAATAATCAGGTTTCTGTGATCGTTATAATCAACTTTGGCTAAGGTTCGTATACCACTTGCGGCAACTGTACCAAATAACACAATGCCAGCACCGCCCAAAACAGGCATGGGAATCGAGGCAACCAGACGCCCCACGATCGGCAATAATCCCAGAATAATTAAAATGCCACCCGCAGTCGCCACCACAAAACGGCTTTTCACCCCTGTAATGGCAACCAACCCGACATTTTGAGCAAAAGCCGTTTGCATAAATGAACCAAAGATCGGAGAAATTGCACTCGATAACATATCCGCGCGTAAACCATCACCAATACGTTTCGAATCCACTTTAGTTCCAACAATTTCACCAATCGCAATAATATCGGCAGTGGTTTCCGTCATGATCACCAAGGTCACAATTGTCATGGAAAGAATGGCAGAAAACTCAAATACAGGAGAACCGAAATGGAAGAAGCTAGGAAAAGCAAAAATAGAACCTGCAGCAACCTTTGAAAAATCAGTAAATCCAGCAATATAAGCAAGCACAGTCCCTAGAATGATTGCCGCCAGAATTGCGAGCCGGCGTAAAATCTGGCTACGCAACATACTAAAAATAATCACAATCGCCAGCGTCATCACCGCCAAACCAATATTGGCGGGATCACCCCAGTTTTCAGCTTTAGGATTACCGCCCATAATCCAGCGGATCGCAACAGGCATCAGTGAAATACCAATCATGGTAATCACACAACCCGTCACTACAGGTGGAAAGAAGCGAATGATTTTTGCGAAAAATGGCGTCAGCAATAAACCAATTAAAGAGGCGACGATCACAGCACCAAAGGCAGATGCTAATCCTCCCCCCGTACTCACAATAGCCAGAATGGTCGCAACGCCTGCAAAAGAAACACCCTGTACAATCGGTAATTTTGCCCCGAAATGTTTAAAACCTATGGTTTGTATAACCGTCGCCAGACCACCTACGAATAAGGCAGCAGCGACCAGTAATCCAATTTCTGAAGCTTCGAGACCTGCTGCGGCTCCAATAATCAATGGCGGTGCAATGATTCCACCATACATAGTCAACACATGTTGTAAACCATATAAGATGTTTTTATTCATGCCTAAATATTGATGTTCTGCCGAGATAAGTTCATCTCGTTCTGGATGGGTGTTGTCTTGATGCATGGTTAATTCCTCAAATTAAATTCATAAGGTCCACATTGCTTGCGTTGATTTAGCTGCCACGATAAGTTGAATATGAAAAAGGACTGATCAATAAAGGCACGTGATAATGCTGTTGCGTATCCACGACCTTAAAATCGATACAGACGCTTGGATAAAAACTGTCTGTGTTCAAAGCCTGAAAATAATCCCCCACTTCAAAAATCAATTGATAATTGGCTTGGATGAATGAGTCGATTTTGAATGCAGGAATACGACCATCTGCATCTGTGAACTGTTCATCCAGCAAAATATATTGATGATTGATTTCCTGACGTAATTTCACCAAAACCTGACGCGCTGGCTGACCAAGTGATGCATTTAAAATATGTGTGCTAATACCCGCCATTATTGAATCTCCTGTTTTAAACGAATCAAGGCAATTTCAGCCAACTGTTGTTTTACTTCGGCTTGCTCTTGTTCAACCGTATTGAGTAATCGACGTTGTAGTTCAGACAAGATCTGTTGCCCCGAACGACCCGCAGCGCGAATCAGGAAAATATGCCCAAATTTGTGCTCATAATCTAAATTGCCCTGATATAGCGCCAATTGCACGACAGCGTCCGTTTCAACTTGAGCTTGTTCACGTTGAGAAAATTGCTGTTCTTTTTCAGACAAAACCGATGCTGCTTTTTTCTCACCAATGCGCGGATGTTGTGCCAAAGCTTCTGCAATATCAGACCATGACCATGTCTGGGCTTGTGCAACGGCAACTTGATAAAGCTGGTCTATAGAAAAATAAGGACGTTGTTGTACCAGTTCAGAACCCCAATTCGGGATATGTACACACGCTTGTAATACACGCCCTGCTTCCACTGAGTCCAGTTGATTGAATGTTTCTAGCTGCATCGCTGCTCCAATTTAACGCATTGTCTGACTGGTCAGACCAGATGTATTAAATTAAGCAATGACTATGCCAATTATTATGTGTAGAGCTTTGAATAGCGTTTATTAAAAATGAGCTGGATATCCAAATAAAAAAACGGCAATCACTGAGGATTGCCGTTTTATGTTTTTAACGATAAATAAGGATTTAGTTCAAGCTATATGCAATCACATAATCCCCATGATCAGGCGATTGACGCGCGCCACCCGCAGTAATCAATACATATTGCTTACCTGATTTCGGTGACACATAGCTGATTGGTGTACCTTGGCTACCCACTGGTAAACGTGATTTCCAAAGCTCTTTACCTGAAGATGAATCTAGTGCACGCAAGTAATAATCTTGAGTTGCAGCAAAGAACACTAAACCACCTTGAGTTGCCATTGGACCACCAATGGTTGGCATACCAATCGGAACAGGCAAGCCCATTTTGATTCCCATCGGGCCAGTATCCTGTACAGTTCCCATTGGCACTTGCCATGCAACCTGACGGGTTTTCATATCCACTGCGGTCATGGTGCCATACGGTGGTTTTTGGCAAGGGATCATCAATTTCGACCAGAAGCGATCTTTATTGACTTTGTATGGGGTTCCTTTCATTGGTACTGCACCCATACCTGTATTAACTTTTTCACCGCCATTTGCCTGAACAGCCAAATCTTCAGGTGTTTGTTCAATCAACTGAATCCATAGGCCTAAGCGCATGTCATTGACGAACATATATTGATGGCTTGGATCAAAGGCAATACTGCCCCAGTTCATGCCGCCTAGAGAACCTGGGAAGCTCAATGATTTATCCGTGCCCGGTGCAGTAAACAAGCCTTCATAACGCATTGATTTGAAGTTGATACGGCACATCAATTGGTCAAATGGTGTAGTCCCCCACATATCAGACTCAGTTAAGGTTTGGTTACCAATCTGTGGCATTTCTACCGAACGTGGTTGTGTCGGGCTGTATTGTTCTCCCGGAATATCCGCAGGCTTCACCGCTTGCTCAACCACTTTTGTTAATGGCTGACCTGTTACGCGATCCAATACAAAGAACTGGCCTGATTTAGTACCAATCACCACAGCAGGCTTATTGCGACCATCCTTCATTGGGAAATCCACCAAGCTTGGCTGCATTGGCAAATCAAAATCCCAGAGGTCATTATGCACTGTTTGATAGACCCACTTTTCCTTACCTGTAGTTGCATCTAAAGCAAGAACGGATGAGTTGTATTTGTGATCCAGTGGTTGACGATTACCGCCCCAGACATCAACAGATGAGCTACCCATTGGCAAGAATACCGTGTTCATCTGCGGATCATAAGACATCGCTGCCCATGAGTTTGCTGAACTACGTTTATAGGTTTCTCCATCCTTCAACACATAGTTTGGATCAGGGTTGCGAGGATCAAAAGCCCAACGTAATTCACCTGTAATGACATCGTATGCACGAATTACACCACCCGGCATATCGGCAGCAAAGTTATCGGCAATACGGCTACCCACTACAATCACCGTACCGGCAATGGTTGGTGCTGAAGTGACTTCAAAACGTGGTGCAGTGGTTCCCTCACCCAAGCCTTTGAGCAAGTCAACGGTGCCTTCTACACCAAAGTCTTTACAACGTTCGCCCGTATCTGCATTGACTGCGATTAAGCGACCATCTGGTGTATTGGTATAAACACGACGTAGGCATGAGGTATTGTTTGCCACCGCTTTTACAGGTGTCGCTCCCGCTAGAGTCGGCTGAACCAATGCTTGCGTTGAGTCAAAATAAGCAACACCACGGCAACGCTCCCATGCGTCCGATTTGGAATTGACTTCCGCTTTCCAGAGTTGTTTACCTGAATCAGCTTCTAACGCAAAAATGTTGTTATGCGGGGTACACAGGAAAATCTTATTGCCCACTTGTAGCGGCGTCATCTGATCTTCTGCACCATTTCCTGAACCTGTGGTGAAATCACCCGTACGGAAACGCCAGACTTCTTTCAACTGGTGCACATTATCGCGTGTGATCTGATCCAGTGCAGCAAAACGGCTACCCCCTGAATCCTGACCATAATGCGCCCAGTTGGTCTGCTTCATATCCGTTTTTACAGGAATCAGTGGTAATGCCTCACCAGAAGCCGTCACGGTTGGATGTGGCTGGAACATCTGATAAAGGCCAATCACCATGCCAATAACCGTCAATATTCCGAGACCATAAGCAGGTAAATCTGCACTTGGTTGAAATTGATAACGACGAATGGCAGGTAAAGTAAACATCAAGGCCGCAAATAAGCCTGCGGGAAACATCAGTCGAGAAAATAAAGGCCAGAACTCCAAGCCAGCATCAAACAACGACCAGACTATTGTTCCCGCAAATATCAATGTAAATAACCAGACACCCAGCGCTTTTTTCTTAAAAATAAAAAGTGCCGCGATCAGCGTTAATACACCTGAAATCACGAAATACCATGATCCGCCTAAGGTCGCCAGCTTTACCCCACCGACTGTAAAAAACAGTCCTGTCAGTAATAAAACCAGACCTAAAATAAAACACCATATTTTCAATATGGTATGCGAGCTTGAAGATTCAGACATCTGTCATACTCCTGTATTAGAAATTCACACGCATGCTCAACCCTGCAACCCATGCATCATCAACTTCTTTAACACCAGCAGGTTGATGAATATATTGCAGGTTCGGTCTTAACATGACCGCAGGTGACCACTGATAGGTGTAATTCAGCTCAACATTGAGCTCATCACGCTGAACGGGTACATAATCTGCAGCAAGCGCATCGTATTGGTCATAACCACGACTCTGGTTAATTTCAATTTGACGATCTTTATAACGATCATTTACGAGGTAATTGGCAATACCAAAACCAATTGAATCATTTGGACGACCATCAAAAGGCCCTTTGTACCAGAGTGCCAGTTGCTGGGTACTGTTGACTGCTGTAGTGGCTTTATCATTCACCACGGCATTGAAACTGACGTACAAACCACGTTTTGGATCGTCGCCTTTTTGGCTGAGTTGTTGTTGTGCATTGAGCCAGAAACTATGTTTACCATCATGTACCTTGCCCACGGTCGCAATATCATTTGCTTCAGCAGTTGAATACAGTGCCCCGACTTTATATTCACCAGACAAGCCATTAAAGACAGCAAGTTTTGGTCGCCATGCCAGTTCTACAGGAATGGTCGCCCCTTTGACGTGGTCCATATCCAGATTAAAACCATCACTATTCCCATCAGTTTTAACATTGTCTGGATTGACCTCATAGACACCTACGCCCAGCGTCCATTCAGGTGCGAATTGATATTTAACATTGGCGCCCCATAATCCAACAGGTAAGTTGTACCAGATTGAACCAATCGACTTTCCAAGCTGACCGCCACACAGTAACAGGTTCTGAAATTCGCATTGCGAGCCATTAAAATCTTCTGACATGCCCATACGGCCAATCTTGAACTGAACCGTATTATCAACAAAACCCTTTTTCACCCATGCCTGACTCAAACGCCAGATTTTGCCGCGACCGTAGATTTCCTGTGAATTGCCTAGTGCACTAGAACGAGGATCTTTAATCCGATCCAGCGTTAGCGCATTACCATCACGTTTGGTGATTAAAAGACTGGCACTGGTATCTTTCCAGCCTGCAATTTTCTCTAAATCAAAATTGGCACCTAATGATAATTGCGCTGCATTTTTAAAAGTATTGTTATCGTCATAACCACCATCCAGATTAGTGGCACTTTGACTCATGATTGAGGCTGTAAATTTATAGCCTTCTTTTTCCAGTTGCTGACGCTGGCCATCCCAGTCACCCAGTAGCCATTGGCGATCCTGTGACCACGGCTGATCTGCAAAACTAGCTTGAGCAGTACATACTGCAACTGCCAGACAGCTCATTTTGAGCAATAATGCATTCGATTTCATATTCAGCCTCCTTGTCGTTTATTTTAGTTTCACAGCTGAACTGAGTTCAGATGTCGCACCTACACGGTCAGTGATATTTGCTGTCACTGAAGCAACTTGCGCTGTTGGTTTCCAAGTCAGCGTTGCAGTTCCTTGTGCATTTGTTGCAGCAACAGCTGAACCTAAATAAAACTCTGCTTCATTTGAATTTGCCGATGAGTTTCCAAAAAACTCGACCTGATAACGCTGATTCGGCTGCCCTTTTACTTCGACTGCAATTTGTCCTTTAGACAAAGTTAATTTTGGTGCCTGAATATTCTGGTTCGGTTGTGCATTACAGCCTTGCTCATTGGCCTGTTTACAGGTCTTCTGCAAGTTGGCAGGATCAATCTTGACGCCATGACCGCGCGAACCCACATAATGTGAATGCTCCAGTCCAGGAACATCAAAAATAATCGCACCTACACGTTGATTCGGTACGCAGCTTCCGCCTGCTTCACAACGTTTAATCTCTTTAGCATTATTCCAGATTTGGTTTTTAGTCAATGTAATATGTGCATCCGCGTCTTTCTCGGAACGAATCGCGATGCCGACCCGATTGCCATGTACTTTATTACTATCAAAGATATTGCCATCACCGGTCAGGTTAAAGCCGTTGGAGTTATTGGTTAGCTCGTTATAAGCAATATAGTTACGCTTGCCCCAGTTGATCTGTAAGCCATCTGAATAATTTTCAAATTTATTGCCGATCACCGCATTGTCATTGCCCCACAGGATTTCAATCCCTTGTGATGGTTCAGGATTTGCTGCTGTTGAAATAAAATGGTTGTTAGCCACCAGATTAAATGCTGCGCCACGAGTTAACTCAAGACCATCACCATTGTCCTGAAAATAGTTATTCAGCACTTTGTTGTTATTGGTTGTCGTTGCTGTTGGATTACCTTTGCCATCATCACCCGTCAGCATCACACCTGCGCCGCCGTAGTTATGCATGATACGGTTATTTTGAATCAGGTTATTACTGGCACGGTTCATCAGAATACCAATACAGAAATGGCGGATTTCCAACCCTTGAATGGTTACACCATTGATATCGCGTAATACAATGCCAGGCAAAGTTGTGGTACGGACATTGGTTCCGAACTGCCCTTCAACTGCACCAGGACAGGCTTCAACACCAGTTCCTTTAATATAATTCGATCCATCGACTGCAATAAACTCACCTGTTTTTGCCCATTGCGTCCCAATGATTTTTACAGGCGCTTTGATCTCAGGTAATGGACTGTTGACCTTAATGGCATAAGGCGCCTTGCCTACTGCCTGAATCAGAATCTCGCTGGCTTCAGTCGGCTTGCTATTGACTTGTTCAATTGCCCAACGCAAAGAACCTTTATCTTTATCATCTTGATAACGATCAACAACATAAGTTTCTGCTGCTGCCATTCCCGAAACCGCCATCGCCACAGCTAAAGTGCTTAAACGTAAGTAAATTGCTTTCATGTCTAAAAATCCTTTTTAAATTATTGTGTAGGTTGAACCGTTTTTAAAAACTGTTTCAGTTGCGTGACGTCGATCTGACCCGGCGCCGAAGCTTCACCAATCATGCCAAAACTGAAGCTGCCGCCCATATTGGCCGTCGCAATGCGGGAAATCGTCCCAAGTTTACCCATTGACATAGTGAGTAATGGCTTTTTAGATTGCTGACTGACTTTCAATGTCGCATTCATGAGGGTAAATACATCCTGTTTGCTTTGTGGCATGACTGCAATTTTAAGGATATCTGCCCCTAGCTCATCTTGCTTGAGCAAGCGTTTAATGATTTCAGCCTCAGCGGGTGTTTTTTGGAAATCATGATTCGACATCACAATCAGCACTTTTTTCGCATGTGCTAATTTGACCGTATTCTTCACAATTAGCTGATCGCGGAACATTTCCACATCCAGCATATCCATAAATGGCTGCTGTAAATAAGCCAGATAAGTCTTGCCATAATCTGCATCACTAATGGTCAGTTGCCCACCTTCATTATGAGTACGAATGGTGGCAATCATCGGCTTAGTACCGAGAATCTTTTTTAATTCATGTCCCAAGGCAATCACTTGCTTGCTATCACTGGCAAAGCTCAGTAAATCAATCCGGAATTCAGCAAGATCCGCATCAGCATTGGCGGCAATCACTTTTGCCTGTGCAATCGCCTGCTCTTTGGTTTTGGCCGTAATTGGTACAATAGTTTTCACAGGCAGTTTTGCCAGTTTAGATAATTCAACATGTTTGTGCAGATTGTCCTGTGCTTGTACGCTTTGAACCATCAATAGAGGGCTAACAAGCAGCATCAATGTTGCCAGTGTTTTCATTTTCATCTGTATCGTCCTTAATAATAGATTTGCTCATTCAGCGGGATCTTAGCGAATTTTGATTAAATGATAGGATAAGCCTTCGGCTGGACTTACTTTGGTTCCGCCCTGAGAAGCGCTTGAAGCTTCGTAAGGGCAAAAGCATTGTCATCCGTAAGGTTCACTTCCGATACCACATTCGTAGCATAGCTACTCGTTTTACGCTCAGACAAAGCGTTGCTTTGTTTATCTTCGCTCAGATTGCAGATGACATTCCCGAGTAGCTAATTTCTACATACGTTTCTTTAATATATTTAAATATCAAAGAACACGGTTTCATCATCACCTTGAATACGAATATCAAAGCGATAAACCACCTCACCATCCACTTCACTGCGTTTGGCGATTAAAGTCTGACGACGTACTGCCCATTCAATGCTGTTTAGCACTGGATCATTGGCATTGGCATCCACTTCATCTTCAAAATAAACACGAGTGTGTAAGCCAATATTGATGCCGCGCGCAAACACTGCCACAGCAATATGCGGCGCCTGAATTGAACCTTTACGCCCAGCAACAGCGCCCGGTTTTACCGTATTAAAGCTCCAGAAACCTGTTTCAAAATTGGCACCTGTACGGCCCCATCCAAGAAAATGTGGATCGGCAGTTTTACCTTGAGTATCCGCCTGACTTGGATAAACACCATTTGCATCCGCCTGCCAGATTTCCAGTAATACATCTCTTAATGGCAAACCAAGACCATCAAACACCTGACCTTCGAGACGAATACGTTGTCCTTGAGTTTGGTCATTCACTAACTGGTTATCAAAGTTGTGCTCAAATACTTCAATATTGGCTTGTTGCGGTAATAAACCGATATGAACATAAGGACCACCTGTTTGTGATGGGGTTTCCTTTAATTCCTGAAAATTCCATGCATTCATCGTATGTCTCCCTTAAGTCAAATCATTTTCAAAATAAGTCGCACGACGACCACGAAGATGAATATCAAAGCGGTAACAACGACTATCTGCTTCGATGAAGTTGTTTTTATCTTCCAGTGCGATCAAGGCACGACGCTGATCTTCCGACGGAATAGTTTTCAAAATCGGGCAAGTATCAATCAAGGTATCGCCTTCAAAATAGAACTGCGAAATCAGACGCTGTGCCCAACCATCTGCAAGTAGGGAGAAATGAATATGCGCTGGACGCCATTCATTAATACGGTTACGCCACGGATATGGGCCCGGTTTGATGGTACGGAAAATATAAAAACCATTTTCATCGGTTAAAGTACGACCACAGCCACCAAAGTTAGGATCCATCGCACCAATGAATTTGTCATTCGGATGACGATAGCGACCAGATGCATTGGCTTGCCATACTTCAAGCAAAGCATTTTTTACAGGGCGACCAAACTGATCACGTACATAACCATGCACAATGATACGTTCACCAACAGGTAGACCTTCTTTGGCATAGTTCAAGATCAGATCATTATCTTTAGGGCCAAAGATATTCGGTGAAAAATGCGGTGAAGTGACTTCAGTCAACGTCTCATTAATAGAAATCAATGCATTCTTTGGCGAGCGTAATACACTGGTCTTATAACCAGGTGTATATGCTGGCGGATGATCATCAGTATTACGTTGTGGGTATGCACCTAATGTATGCTTTAACATGCCTGTCTCCTTAATCCTGTGGTTGTGCCGCAACGGGTTGCACGTCGATGCCAAGTTCTTTAAAGACTTCTTCTGCCATATGCATCGCCGCATTTGCTGCTGGCAAACCTGCATATAAAGAACTATGTAAAATCAGTTCTTTCAGTTCATCCTTAGTGACACCGTTGTTGAAGCAGGCACGTAAATGCATTCTGAGTTCGTCTTCACGGCCCAATGCCAATAAGATGGCAATCGTGACCAGACTACGGGTATGACGTGGCAAGCCTTCACGCGACCACACTTCACCCCATGCAAAACGACTAATAAAATTCTGGAAATCCTGATTGAAATCATTAAGGTTCGCTAAAGAGCGGCCGACATGTTTTTCACCCAGTACTTCGGTACGGACTTTTAGTCCTTGCTGATAACGCTGTTCATCATTCATGAACGTTGCTCCTCATCTTGAAAATATGAGCCTTAGGTTGCATCGGTATGAGCAACTAGAGATTTAACAAAAATTGCGATGGCTGCTGCCGTAGCAGGAATCATCAACAAGCTGAGAATGGCGGTAAATGACCAGTCATTACCCAATAGCACTGCGCCAATCCATGCACCAAATACGGCACCAAAACGGCCAATACCTGTCATCCATGCCACACCTGTTGCACGACATTGCGTTGGATAGAAACGAGCACTTAATGCTGGCATTGAAGATTGCGCTCCGTTAATCGCAATGCCTGCACATAACACAAGGATCGCCAATAAAGTTGGATTGCTGAGACTTTGCCCAACCGCAATTGCAAACAGACCAGCGAGAAAATAGAAACCTGAAATAATGCGGTTTGGATTGAAACGATCCATTGCCCAGCCAATGAATAAGGCACTGAGCACCCCGCCAAACTGGAACAAGCCGCCGATGAACGCCGCGCGTTCCATGGTTGCACCAGTCTCACGCATCAAGGTTGGTAACCAGCTGGTGAGCAGGTAAACCACCACTAAACCCATAAAATAAGTGGTCCACAATAAAACCGTACCTTTGGCATATTGTTTAGAGAACAGCATGCCAAACACATTTTTCTTTTCCGCCACAGCAGATTTTTCTTCCGGGATATGGAAGCTCTCAGCAGCCTGTGCTTTTTCAGGTGAAATATGGGTTAAGATGGTGCGAATTTTTGCTGAATCTCGACCTTTGACAATCAGAAAACGATAAGACTCAGGCAAGAACAAAATCACCAGAACCATTAAAATCAAA
Source organism: Acinetobacter sp. NRRL B-65365 (assembly GCF_001605865.1). Classification (NCBI taxonomy): domain Bacteria; kingdom Pseudomonadati; phylum Pseudomonadota; class Gammaproteobacteria; order Moraxellales; family Moraxellaceae; genus Acinetobacter; species Acinetobacter sp. NRRL B-65365. The sequence continues at coordinate 84,165 of NZ_LRPD01000013.1, forward strand.
GGCGTCCAGCCACCCAATAAAAATAAGCTGTGCCATCCAAAAGCAGGAATCAACCAGCTACTGATAAAGCCGCCTGTCGCCATGCCAAGGTTATAACCACAGAACATACAGGTCACCATCAATGAACGTACCCGTGTCGGGCAATATTCAGAGAATAAAGTCGCTGCATTCGGCATCGCCGCACCGAGACCAATCCCCGTTAAAAAACGTAATACGACCAATTGATTCAGGTTGTCAGCATAAGCAGATGCCAAGGTAAAACCACCAAAAATCAACATTGCAACGGTTAAAACAATCTTGCGCCCGAAACGGTCAGCTGTTGGACCCGAAACCAGCGCACCAATGATCATGCCACCCAATGCCGCACTCATTACTGGCCCAAGCTGGGAACGGTCAATGCCCCAGTCCTGAGTCAATGCAGGTGCAATAAATCCCATTGCAGCGGTATCAATACCGTCAACAAATACAATGAGAAAACAAACAATTGCGATCATCCACTGATATTTACTAATTGGCGCATTATCAATTAATGCTTGTGCATCTACGCTATTTTTCGATGCAGCAAATTCCTGTGCCATAACTGCCTCCTTGTAGGCGAATTCCTTTCTAACCCTTGCGGTTATATGTTTTGAATAAACTTGGACAATGCCTGTTTGAACACTTGTGGCTGTTCAATATTGGACAAATGAGAAGCTGCCAAGATTTCAAGCTGACTGTTTGCAATGTGTTGATGCATAAACTCTGCATCCTGCACCGTTGTAATCGGGTCGTATTGCCCTGCGATAATTAAAGTAGGAAGCTGAATCTGACCGAGTTGCTCCCGAACATCAGCATCAGCTAAGGCACGGCATGCATTGGCATAGCCTTGTGCAGGTGTCACAGCCAGACTCTGAATGGTTTTTTGTGCCAGCACATCGTGCGCATAATCAAAATGTTCGCTAAACCAACGGGTATGTGTGGTTTTCACAAGTTCAGCCAAACCGTTTTGCTCTACGCTATCCGCACGGGTATTCCATGCCTCAGCGTTTCCGATTTTTGCTGCCGAGTTTGCAACAGTAATACTGTGGAAACGTTCAGCGTGATCAATTGCCAAAGCCAAAGCCGTGATTCCGCCCATCGAAATGCCACAAAAATGTACTTTCTCAACGGCTAAAGCATCAAGAATATCCACGACATCTTCAGCCAGATTTTGCAAGGTTGTATCGGCAATCACGGTGCTGGTACCATGTCCACGTGTGTCATAGGTAATGACCTGATAGTGCTCAGCCAAAGCTGTCACTTGTGCCTGCCACATACCATGATCGGTTCCCAAAGAGTTAGAGAACATGATCACAGATGCATCTTTGCGCCCTTGAACCTGAACAGCCAGCGGATGTCCCTGACGATTATTGATATGAGTGACCATGTGCTTACTCTCCTTGTGCTGCATGTAGTACTGCATCGATTTGTGCCTGAATATTGCCTAGGTAAGATGCAGGATTGAACAGATCATCTAATGCCTGATCATTGAAATAGACATTCACTTGCTCCATGTTGGATAACACGGTTTTTAAATGCTGATGCTGGGCAACTGCTTGCTGGCAAGCCTGCTCAACCAGATGGTGTGCATTCAAACGTCCAAGTTTTGGTGCAAGCGCCATCATCACAGCCTCCGCCATGATGAGGCCATTTGTACATTCAAGATTACGTTGCATCGCGTCTGCGTTGACCTGCATGTGCTCAAGCACTTCACTGCTTCGTTCTAAAGCACCTGCACATAGCTGGAAAATTTCTGGAATCGCAAGCCATTCCGCATGCCATGCACCTAAAGCACGTTCATGCTCTTGCACCATGCTTTGATAAACACTTGCCATTAAGGCTGGCACACGATTGGCTGCAGCAAGAATTGAAGCTGCTGCCACAGGATTACGCTTATGTGGCATGGTCGATGATCCACCACGCCCTTTTGCTGCTGGTTCAAAAACTTCTGCGATTTCGGTTTGCATCAGCAGCGACCAGTCTTTCGCGATCTTGCCAACATTCCCAACAATCAAAGCAAGCGTACTGGCAATCTCAACCATACGGTCGCGCTCACCATGCCATGTGCATGCTGGAACTGTTAAATTGAGTTGCGCGGCAAAAGCCTGAACCACAGCCGAACCTTGGTCTTGTAAAGATGCCAATGAGCCTGCTGCGCCACCGAGTTGTGCAGTCAATACGCGTTCTTTCATTGCATGCAGACGATCAAGATCACGCTTCAAAGCGCTCGCCCAACGGGCAAATTTATGACCCAAAGTAATCGGTAAAGCTTGCTGTAACCAAGTCCGCCCAATCATGACCTGATCACGATATTGCTGTGCTTGCTTTAAGCTCACCTGATAGGCCTGTTGCACTTGCTGTTCGATTAACGCCAATGCATCACGACACTGCAAAATCGTTGCTGTATCAATAATATCCTGACTAGTCGCACCCCAATGCACATAGCGGGATGCATCTTCATCCTGCTGTTTCACCAAGGCGGTAAATTGCTTTACAAATGGAATTGCAATATTGCCAGCCAAGCCCGTTGCTGTAGCCAAAGCATCCATATCGATTTGCGCTACAGCATTTTGACCAACCTGTTCAATGATCATTGCCGCTGAAGCAGGAATGACGTTGACCTGTGCCTGAGCTTTAGCTAAAGCAACTTCGGCCTGCACCATATATCCCAATAAAGCATGATCACTAAAAATTGCAGTGGCATCAGGCTGATAAAATAAGCTGGCGTATAACTGGCTCATAACAGACCTCACTCAACACGTTGAATAATCAATGCAATGCCTTGACCGACACCGATACACATCGAACACAAGGCATATTCACCCTTGATCTGTTCAAGCTGGTTTAAAGCTGTGGTCACCAGACGCGCACCAGACGCACCCAATGGATGACCTAGGGCAATTGCACCACCATTCGGATTGACGCGTGCATCATCATCTGCCAAACCTAAATCACGGGTGACTGCCAAAGCTTGTGCAGCAAAAGCTTCGTTTAGCTCAATCACATCCATTTGCGCTAAAGAGAGATTGGCTTGTTTAAGCAGTTTCTTGATCGCAGGTGCAGGTGCAAAACCCATAATGCGAGGTTCAACACCCACTGTGGTGGCTGCAATAATTTTTGCACGTGGTTTAAGCTGGTATTTTTCGACGGCTTCGTCCGAAGCAATCAATACCGCAGCAGCGCCATCATTAATTCCAGAAGCATTACCTGCGGTCACTGTGCCTTCTGCTTTCACCACACCTTTAAGTTTAGTTAATGCTTCTAAAGTCGTTGATGCACGTGGATGCTCATCCGTATCCACCACAATGGCATCACCTTTACGCTGTGGAATGGTCACAGGGATGATTTCACGAGCAAAGAAGCCTTTGGCTTGTGCGGTTGCAGTACGTTGTTGGCTATTGAGGGCAAACTGATCTTGATCGGCACGGTTGATATTGAACTGTTCTGCCACGTTTTCTGCGGTTTGTGGCATGGTGTCCACACCATACATTTCTTTGAGCTTTGGATTGATAAAACGCCAGCCCATGGTGGTGTCTTCAATCTTTTGGTTGCGACCAAAGGCACTGTCTGATTTGCCCATCACATAAGGGGCACGGCTCATACTTTCCACACCGCCTGCAATAATCAGCTCGGCTTCGTTGGCTTTAATGGTACGGGCAGCCATGGCAATGGCATCCAATGAAGAACCACACAAACGGTTCACCGTGGTGGCTGGCACTTGATAAGGTAAGCCAGCTAATAATGCTGACATACGTCCCACATTACGGTTATCTTCACCTGCCTGATTGGCACAGCCATAGATCACATCATCCACTTGTTGCCAATCGACACTTGGGTTGCGTTGCATCAATGCCTGAAGTGGAATAGCTCCTAGGTCATCGGCACGTACTGGTGCAAGACCACCTGCATAACGACCAAATGGAGTACGGATGGCATCGATGATATAAGCGTTTTTCATATTCTTACATTTCCATTTCTAAATCTGTTGTGATCACTGCCACAAATTACGGGTTTAATCATTCTTCCTTTGCGTAGGCAATGCCTCGTTTCGCGGCGGCGGCATGGATGCCGCCCGTTGGACTGTGGTATATGGATATACCATCAGTCCAACAAAGGATTTTTGTTACTTTTTATCCTTAAAAAGTAAGGCATTGCCTATACAAAAGTCTCTGCTTTAACCCGTAATGAGTGGCTGTGTAAACATTATCCTTGAGTCGCATCAATCAATTGAGCACCCGTCAACGCCTGTAACTCCTCAAAGCTCAGACCATCCACTTTCTCAATCACTTTTAAACCCTCTTGGGTCACATCAATCACACACAGATCGGTATAAATCCGATCGACACATTTCAACCCTGTTGCTGGATATGAAAGTGCTTCAACAATCTTCGGTTCACCTTGCTTGGTGGTGTGATCAGTGGTGATAAATACTTTCTTGGCACCCACCGCCAGATCCATCGCCCCACCCACGGCAGGAATCGCATCCGCTGCTCCAGTATGCCAGTTGGCTAAATCACCATTGGCTGCCACCTGGAAAGCACCAAGCACTGCAATATCCAGATGTCCACCACGCATCATGGCAAAGGAATCACCATGATGGAAAAAACTACCGCCAGTCAGCATGGTAACGTATTCTTTCCCCGCATTGATGAGTTCAGGATCTTCTTCACCTTTGGCTGGTGGCGGCCCGAATGCCAGTAGGCCATTTTCCGAATGCAGGAATACATCTTTGTCTGCTTGAAGATAGTTTGAAATCTTGGTTGGAAGGCCGATGCCGAGATTGACATAAGCACCATCTGGAATATCTTGTGCGACACGTTCAGCAATCTGGTCACGGCTTAATTTTTGATAGCTCATGTTTATGCTCCTGTGCCAGTCGTCGCATCAACTGCGACCACATGCTGTACAAAAATCCCAGGGGTAATAATGTGTTCAGGATCAAGCTGACCGAGTTCAGCCAGTTCAGAAACCTGTGCAATGGTGACATCCGCTGCCATCGCCATGATCGGGCCAAAGTTACGGGCTGATTTGTTATAAACCAGATTGCCCCAGCGATCGCCTTTGTGTGCCTTGATCAATGCGAAGTCTGCTTTGATTGGGTATTCAAGCACGTAGTCTTTACCATCGATATGACGGGTTTCCTTGCCTTCAGCCAAAAGCGTACCGAAACCTGTTGGGGTAAATACCGCACCTAAGCCCATGCCAGCAGCCTGAATACGACAAGCCAGATTGCCTTGCGGCACCAATTCCAGCTCAATCTTGCCTGCACGATACAGTTCATCGAAGACCCATGAATCAGACTGACGTGGAAAGGAACAAATGATTTTACGTACTGCGCCTGTTTTCAGCAGTTTGGCCAAACCATAATCACCGTTACCAGCATTGTTATTGACGATGACCAGATCCTTGATCCCGAGTTCGATCAGTCCATCAATCAGTTCAGCGGGTTGTCCTGCGGTGCCGAAGCCACCAATCATGATGGTTGCTCCATCCTTGATCTGTGACAGTGCCTCGGTCAATGAGGCGGTACTCTTATCAATCATCTGACTACTTCCTGTACTGTGCATCACCCATTCATCCATCTAAAAGCCGATAAAATGAAGTTGAGTGTTTTGTTCGGATTTCTTCTATTTATTCTTGATAAATTCTGCGCTGACTTCTACGCTTTAAAATGGTTTTTGTTCGATTATTATTTTTTATGTTCGATCATCGAACATTATCCAAGTAAATTAGTCGTGATTAGATTAGAATAATTCTTCATCAAAGGATTTGAAATGGATAATCTAAACAATGGAAAATGATCAAGATAAAAGTCCGCGACTCATTCATCATAGTGAAAATAAAAAAACCATACGCCATGAGGATTTTATTGCGGGGATTGCCAAAGGTCTGTCCATTCTGGAATGTTTTGGGCCTGAACGCCACCGCCTGAATATGAGTACGGCGGCTGAAAAAACAGGGATGACCCGTGCCGCAGCTCGACGCCACCTACTGACGCTAGAATACTTAGGCTATTTAGATTTTGATGGTCATTATTATTATTTATCTCCAAAAATTTTAAAATTCTCAGGAGCTTATCTCGATGGCTCCTCTCTCCCGAAAATCTGTCAACCTTTACTGAATCTCTTAACCAATCAGACTTCACTGATTTATTCAGTCATGGTGCTAGATAGCTACGAAGCAATTACCATTGCCCGTAGTGCCGCCCATCAACAAACTGATCGGGTCAATCCTTATGGCTTGCATTTGGGTAATCGTCTCCCCGCCCACGCCACTTCGGCTGGCAAGATTTTACTGGCACATTTAACGCCCGAACAACAAAAACGCTGGTTAGAAAAATATCCATTAAAACGTTTGACCAAATACACCCATACCGATAGTGAAGAGTTTCTGGATTTACTCCACGAAATCAAGGAACAAGATTGGTGTTATTCTTGTGAAGAACATGAGTTGGGCGTACATGCAGTTGCTGTACCCATTTATGATTCCAATGCCAGCGTAGTCGCGGCACTGAATATTGTGTCCCCGACCATGCGCACCACCAAAGACTATTTAATTACCCATATTCTGCCGTTATTACAGGAAACGGCGCGTGATTTACGACAAGTGATTTAATTCAAAATCTTAAGGCAAAAAAATGCCACATCTGGAATGTGGCGAAAGGTGTACTGTGTATACGGTTATTTCCGTCCTTTTAAATTAATTGCCCCAGCTTAAATGAATATTAATTTTAAACCTTTCACATCTACATTGATTTGAGTGGCTAAAAAACACGCTGAGGCAATCAGTCAGACAGCTTACAGATCAAGTACCAATTTCTTGCCTTTGGCACGTGACACGCAGATCATCATGGACTGCTGTGATGCTTTTTCATCATCACTCAGATACTGATCGAAATGCTCTGCCTCACCTTCCAGAATCATGGTTTCACAAGTCCCACACACACCTTCACGACATAAACATTCCACATCAATGTTGAGGAGTTCAATCGCCTGCAAGATCGTCTGGTTCCCTTGTACTTCCACTTCCTGATTCGATTTTGCCAGAACAACCGTAAATGCTTCACCTTCCTCTGGTACGGTAGATGCAAATTGCTCCCAGTGAATATATTCATCGCGGTAACGATGGTAATTACAACGATCAATCACTGCATCAATCATCGGTTTCGGACCACACACATAGACGTGCGTACCTTTAGGTTGAGATCCAATCAATTGATCGAGATCAAGATATTTTCCATCTGAATCAATATAGCTAACAATATGTTCGCCATGCTTTTGCTTGAGTTCTTCTAACAATGCAGCATGTTCTGGCGAACGGTAGGCATAATGCAATTCAAAGTCTGTACCACGCGCTGCCAGCTCATCCATTTGCGGTACAAACGGCGTAATCCCGATACCACCCGCAATTAAAATATGTTTCTCACCTTCTTCCGCCAACGGAAATAAATTCTTTGGTTCAGAAATCAGAATTTCACAGCCTTCATTGCACTGATCATGCATATAAACGGAGCCGCCTTTACCTTCGACATCCTTACGTACACAGACTTGGTAAGTCGAAAGATCTTGAGCACAACTCATCAGTGAATAGGCATTGGACAGTTGATCATTCATTTTGACAATGATATGACTGCCACCATTAAACTGAGGAAAATTTTGTCCGTCCTGACGTTTAAATGTGAACCGTTTAATCAATGGGGTCAGTTGCTCTACACGAGTGACCACTGATGGGAACATTTCATAATGACTAGCCATGTCTAAATCCTCTTTACCGCATGCTGCTCATCTAAGCATTTTCTAATTTTAACTGCATATTTTGCCTATGGACCCTCGATGAGAGAGTCCCAACAGGCATTGTTGCTATAATCCTAAACACATATATTTAATGGTCATGAACTCTTCTAAACCGTATTTAGAACCTTCACGCCCCACACCAGATTGTTTAACACCACCAAATGGCACGACTTCATTGGAAATCGCGGTTGAGTTCATCCCAACCATGCCATATTCCAGTTGTTCAGCGACACGCCAGATCCGTGAAATGTTTTCGCTATACACATAGGCAGCCAAACCAAAAATCGTATCATTGGCTTGCGCGACCACATCGGCTTCATCTGTAAAGCGAATTAAAGGGGCCACAGGGCCAAAGATTTCTTCCTGAACAATTTCCATATCACGCGATACGTCGGTTAGCACGGTCGGTTCAAAGAAAGTTTGTCCAAGTGCATGTTGTTTACCACCGCACGCCACTTGTGCACCTTTGCCACAGGCATCATCAATTAACTGTTGAGCTTTAAGCACGGCCTTTTCATTGATTAACGGTCCAATCTGTACATTCTGTTCCAAACCATTACCAATTTTGAATTTCTGTACTTCTTGTACAAATTTCTCGGTAAATGCCTGATAAATCTTGTCATGTACATAAATCCGATTGGCACAGACACAGGTTTGTCCCGCATTACGGAACTTGGCAAAGATTGCGCCTTGAACTGCTTTATCCAAATCAGCATCATCAAATACGATCAGTGGTGCATTGCCACCCAGTTCAAGTGCCAGTTTTTTGATGGTATCTGAACATTGCTGCATCAATAAACGTCCGACCGGCGTAGAACCTGTAAAAGTCAGTTTTTTGACTTTTTCATGGCTGGTAAATACCGAACCAATTTCTTGCGATTTGCCTGTAACTACATTAATGACACCTGCTGGAATGCCTGCCATTTCAGCCAGTTTAGCAATTGCAAGTGCACAATATGGGGTTTCATTGGCAGGTTTGATCACGATGGTACAACCCGCTGCCAAAGCAGGCGCAGCTTTGCGGGTAATCATCGCGATCGGGAAATTCCACGGCGTAATTGCAGCAACCACGCCAACAGGTTCTTTGGTCACAATAAAACGCTGTTGGCTATTGGTGGTCGGAATCACATCGCCATAAACACGTTTGCCCTCTTCCGCGAACCATTGAATAAATGAAGCTGCATATTTCACTTCACCCAATGCTTCGGCCAAAGGTTTACCCTGCTCAATGGTCATGATCCGTGCCAGTTCATCAGCGTGACTCAAAACTAGTTGATGCCAAGCCAATAACAGATCTGCACGTTTTTGTGCCGTTAATCCTCTCCATGCAGCTAAAGCCTGATACGCCACTTCAACCGCGTCTGTGGCTTCTGCAGCACCCATATTCGGAATCAAGCCAATTTCTTCACCCGTGGCTGGATTGGTCACAGGAATGGTGGCATTGGTTTGCGCATTGACCCATTGGCCATTAATCAATCCGCGTTGTTGAAATAATTGACTTCCTTGCAAACTTGACATGTCATGATCCTATCGATTGAAAGCAAGGTACGGTCTTATTTTCACCGTACCCTTAATGAGCCTGATACAAAATTACTTGTGGTACTGCGCAACAAGATTCTGGAAATAAGCAATACCATGCTCACTGATGCCTGAACGTTGCTTATCGGTCATGATACGGCCCTGACCGCGATAACCTCGTGATTTCAAGCCACGTTGTACACTTTCAACCAGTTCAAGGTCTTCAGGACGGAAGACATTGCGATACCATTCGATCAAATCTTTCTGATCTTGAGTCAACTCTTCATTGGTGAAGAAAATATCGTAGTGCTGCAAAGTGGTTTCCGCATCCATCGGGAACTCATAGATCACCGTCATGAAGTTTGCACCGGGTGGCACGTTAAACATGGTGCAAGGCCAAGTCCAGAAACCGCTAAAAGTCGGATCTTTGACTGATGGATCAAGCTTGAAGGACTTCTCTGAAGAACGTGCATAACCATATTGCAAAGTCCAGTTTTGATGCGTAGTGTGCCAGTATTTATCGACCTGTACCGAGTCTGCAAAACCAGGATGCGCTGGGCCACAGTGATAACATTCTAAATAGTTATCCACGATCACTTTCCAGTTCGCAGGCGTTTCCGTTACGAAACGTGCAGCCAGTTTCAAGTCTTTGATCACAGCACAAGCTTCATTCAGTTTCTGTGCAAATTCAGGCAATTGATCTTCAACACAAGTGGCATTTTCATCCATATTGATAAAGACAAAACCACCATATTCTTCAACCTTTAACGGCACCATGCTTGAGTTTTGCTTGTCGAAAGACTCGACATGATCACAGTTACGTGCCAATGCCAAACTACCATCCAGCTTAAATGTCCATGCATGATACGGACAGGTAATCACATTTTTCGCTTTGCCACTGCCACTTAACAACTCATGACCACGATGCGGGCAGACATTATAAAATGCACGTAATACGCTGTCTTTGCCGCGAATCACGATAATATTTTCACCAATCACCTTACGGGTAATATAGTCATTGGCTTGGGCAACTTCACTGCCATGTGCCACGCAAATCCAGCTTTTCGCAAAAATTTCTTCTTTTTCACGCTCAAATACCTGAGAAGATGTGTAGAACACTTTTGGAAATGTCCACGCCACATTTGGGTTTGAACAGAAATCTTCTGGTAATTTTTCAACTGCATTCATGGTTTTACTCCATTAAACTCTTTTGTCCTAACGACCGTTTTATCAAAATTGGCTGGTGTTCAAATCACTTGAACATTTGCTTTAACGAACTCAGCATGTGCTGATATAAATCCTGCACCACAGGACAATCACGTACTAAACGTAAACTGCCATGCAGTAATCCTTTGCCGAGATAAAACTCGGCGGCAATATTGGCTTGTTTTAACTTGTCCACGAAAATACGTCCGTCGTCACTCAGTGGATCATATTCAGCCACCGCAACAAAGCTATGGGGCATGTCAGAAAAATCCTGTGCATTTAATGGCGCTAAACGTGTATCTTTCCAGTCACTTTCATTCGGAGCATATTGTTTTAGGTAATAATGCATTTCCTCTAACGTGAGTAACGGCGCATGTGCATGCTGCTGGCAAGACGCTGTTTCAAAACTGCTGCTCAAACATGGATAGATCAAGGCCAAACCACAGGCCTGATTGCCTGTATGCTGTAGCTGAACCGCCAGTGCCGCAGCTAAATTGCCGCCTGCACTGTCGCCTGCTAACACAATCTGTGCCGGGTTAATGTTCCAGTCTGCGCCATGCGCGCGGAGCCATTTATAAGCCGTTTCACAATCCTCATAAGCGGCTGGGAAATGATGTTCTGGCACCAAACGATAATCGACACTTAGCACCGCAACATTCAGATCACGACATAAATAACGGGTAATAAATTCATGTGAATCCAGATTACCCAGCATCCAGCCACCACCATGGATAAACAGAATACAAGGCCAACCCGCTTCAGGGGCCTCGCCCCGTGGTGAATACAACCGAACATTGACGGGATGAGTGGTATGCGCAACGGTTTTATCTTCAATATTGACCGCACCATCGCGTGGCAAGGTGTAATGCAGGCACATGGCATCGTAGGCTGCACGAATTGAATCAATATCATTATCCGCTGCTGAATAAATGCTGCTCCAATACACCAGACTTTGCATTTCTTCGCTTAACTCATAGCGCGTGTTCGGTTGCTGGGTCATAACAATTCCTTTTGACTGCTTTTATGCGCAACTGCTGTTGCCGCGATATCAATCTGCATTTGTTGATTTGAGTCCGTATGCTCAAGCGCTTCCAAGTCATTAAAGCTATTCTGCTCGATCAAATGCGATGGCACCTTGGAATAATCCTCAATCAGCCACTTCACCAAACCATAGGTCTGCACCAGAATAATCACAATAAACGGCAAGGCAGTCACAATGGTCGCAGTTTTCATGGTGTCTAACGGCGCCTTCGAGAAAATCATCGCAATTGGCACTAGAGTTAACATCACACACCAGAATAAACGCGCATTTGGAGACGGATCCTGCCCTTCACGCAAACCGCGAGTACAGGTTGCAGAGACGGCATAACCGACCGCATCCATATGTGCTGCAAGGAAAATCACCATAATGCCAAGGAATAACCACATCATCAGCTTGCCTGCTGGTAGTAAACCGAGCAGTTGACCGATCGCCACTTCACCGCCTTGCTGACTCAAGACTTGCGGGACATTGACCATACCGTGAATAAAGCTATAGACACTGTAATTCTCAAACACACCGAAAATGAACCATAAACCAACGCTACCACCGATGACCATGGCAAGAATCACTTCTTTAATAGTGCGTCCTTTTGAGACGCGGGTAACAAATAATGCCACGCCCGGTGCATAAGAAATCCACCATAACCAATAGAACACAGTCCATTCACGAGTGAATTTTCCATCGCCCATCGGGTCAGTAAACAAACTCATATCCACAAAGTTGGTCGCCATGAGGCCAAAGCTCATCAACGAATTATTCATAATGAATTGGGTTGGGCCAAAGCACAGCACATAGATGGCAAACAGCACCACACCCAAACACACCATATGACTCAAGCGTTGCATGCCTTTATCCATACCGACGTAAGAGCTCAGTGCGAATAAGATGGATACCGCTAAAATGATGATGACTTTGGTCATAAAGGTATTTGGAATACCGGTTAGTTGCGACAGAATGTTGGTAAAGGTCACAGCAGTCAAAACCAGTGAAATGGTCAAGGCACCAAACATGCACAGCAAGAACATCAGATCGACCACACGCCCAACTGGACCCGTTGCTTTAAAGCCCGTCACGGCTTCAATCACAGATGCGAGACTCAGACCTTTATTCTTTCTGACATGATAGCTGTAGCACAATGAAATCGACGCCAAGGCATAGATCGACCATGCACTCAAACCAGAGTGAAAGAAGGAATAAGCCACGCTGTATTTCAGCGCTGCTGCCGATTCAGGTGCTAAATTTAAACCTGGGGTTTGGTAATAATAAGCCCAGTCTAAAAAGCCCCAGTACAAGGTGGAAGACCCAATCCCAGATAGAATGAACATGAAAATCCATGACATCGTGCTGTATTGAGGTTTACCTTCACCGAGCTTGATCTTGCCGTATTTACTAAAAGCCAAACCAAAGGTAAAAATAATTGATAAAAAAGCAAATAAAAGTACTGGCGTGGTAAACACTGACGTGGTCCACTGCATCCATTTTGCAGCCAGTTGTATTGATTCAGATGAGTAGATTGCCAAACCAGCCACCGATGTAAACACAACGGCAAGACTGGTGATCGCAAGCGTCTTATCTGTATAAGGTTTTGTAATTTGATTATCCATATCTATTCAATCCATCTCGGATAGTGACTATTCCCTAAGAGATACTTACTCCATCGCGAATAAATCCATTTTTTGCTCAGTCACACAGGATGCAATTGCATCACCTACTTCATAAGTCTTGGCAGTTCCACCGACATCTGGCGTTTTAGGGCCATGTACCAAAACATGCTCAATCGCCTGCATGATTTCCTGTCCAGCCTGAATCACCTGTTCATCACCGTCTGCCAAGAAATCCAGCATCATCGCACCCGACCAAATTGCAGCAATCGGATTGGCAATTTGTTGTCCGTAAATATCTGGTGCTGAACCATGTACAGGTTCAAACAAGGATGGAAACTTACGTTCGGGGTTTAAGTTTGCCGAAGCCGCCAAACCAATCGTGCCCGTACATGCAGGTCCCAAATCCGATAAAATATCACCAAATAAATTCGATGCCACCACCACATCAAAACGCTCAGGTTGCAATACAAACCGTGCCGCTAAAATATCGACATGCTGTTTATCTGCCTTGATTTGCGGATAGCGTTTAGCCATTTCATCGACACGTTCGTCCCAGTACGGCATACTCACCGCAATGCCGTTAGATTTGGTTGCAGCCGTGATTTTTTTCGCCTCACGCTGATCTGCAAATTCAAATGCATATTTCAAAATGCGATCGACACCATGACGGGTAAAAACTGCTTCCTGCAAAACAAACTCACGATCTGTGCCTTCAAAGGCTTTACCACCAATCGCAGAGTATTCACCTTCACTATTTTCACGAACCACATAAAAATCGATATCACCCGGTTGCTTGCCCGCCAGTGGACATTTCACTCCCGGCATTAACCGAACTGGACGTAAGTTCACATACTGATCAAAACGACGGCGGAACTGAAGCAATGATCCCCACAGTGAAATGTGATCAGGCACCTTGTCAGGCCAACCCACTGCACCAAAGAAAATTGCGTCATATTCCTGTAGAACTTCAAACCAGTTATCTGGCATCATTTTGCCGTGTTCTAGGTAGTAATCACAGCTGGCCCAATCAAAGCTATCCATTTGAAGTTGAATGCCATATTTGTCTGCCGCTGCCTTTACAACCTTGATGCCTTCTGGTAGAACTTCTAAGCCAATTCCATCGCCCGCAATCGTGGCAACTTTATACTTTTTTGCCATAACGCTCCCTTACACCTTTGGTTAATATCCTTAGCTGTAAACATGCTGTTTTCGGCAACAATGATCAATAAGAAAACTATCACCCCAATGGACACGGATCGTGAATAATCTACCTAACCTATCGGATTTAAAGGTTTTTTGTACAGTCGCCAAACGCAAGAGTTTTGTCGATTCAGCTGAGGAGCTGGGCGTTTCACCTGCATTTATCAGTAAACGCATCAATATTTTAGAAACCAACCTGAACTGCAAACTATTCCATCGTAGTACCCGTCATGTCAGTTTGACCGAGGATGGCAAACTGATTCTGGATCGGGTCTCCAATATTCTGGATGAATTCGATGAAATCAGTGAGCTGGTCAATAACCCCTTAAGCACGCCAACGGGTCATCTCGACATTGTCAGCAGCTTTGGTTTTGGCCGAAAACATGTTGCGCCGATTCTGTCTAAACTGTTGACCATGTATCCAAAACTTGAGATCCAGTTCGATACCATTGACAACACCAAAGACCTGATTCAGCACAGCATTGATTTGGATATTCGAATTGGTAATGACATTGCACCGAATATGATTGCCAAAAAACTGGTTTCAAATTTTCGGATTTTTTGTGCAGCACCCAGTTATTTGTTGAAACATGGCATGCCTGAAAATCTGGAAGATTTACGCAGCCACGATTGCCTAACCATCAGTGAACGTGATCAGTCCTCAGTCTTATGGAAATTGCGTCATACCTCGGAAGATATGTCCGTCCATGTCACACCGCGCTTCATTTCCAATAATGGCGAGATTATTCACCAGTTAGCCATTGAAGGACATGGCATTATCTTACGTTCGATCTGGGATGTGGCAGATGAATTGATTAGC
Source organism: Acinetobacter sp. NRRL B-65365 (assembly GCF_001605865.1). Taxonomy (NCBI): domain Bacteria; kingdom Pseudomonadati; phylum Pseudomonadota; class Gammaproteobacteria; order Moraxellales; family Moraxellaceae; genus Acinetobacter; species Acinetobacter sp. NRRL B-65365. The sequence continues at coordinate 99,366 of NZ_LRPD01000013.1, forward strand.
GGTGAATTGCAGCACATTTTGCCTGAATACTGGCAAGATGCCGATGTCTGGGCGGTTTATCCTTCGCGTTTAAAAAGCTCGTCAAAATTACAGACCTGTATTCTGTTTATTCAAAATGAACTGATTAACCGTTTACAACATATCCAGAATCTGACGCGTGGAAAGCTGATTCAGCCAGTTGAGCCAATCAATCCAAATACTGAAAAAGTATTTCTATAATCGCGATAAGCTGCGTGCTTTCTTTTTTCAGCAATATCATGCACATTAGCGAGATCATGAATCAGCAGGCAGCCTATGAGCACGGCAATATTTGTCCTTATTTTAATTGCAGCAGCATGCCATGCCAGCTGGAATGCCATTGTAAAGGCAGGGACAAATAAGTTTTTAACCACGGTACTGGTCACGGCATCAGCAGCAGTTTTAGCCGCGATCCTGTTACCCTTTTTTCCAATACCACACAGTGATAGCTGGCCTTATATTCTGGCTTCAACGGCAATACAAATTCTGTATTTTGGACTGGTTGCCAAAATCTATCGCGTTGCTGATATGGGGCTGACCTATCCGCTGATGCGTGGCACTGCCCCCCTTATTGTGGCAGTATTCGGTACGTTTTTGCTGCATGAGCAACTGGAATTTAATGCGTGGATTGGCATTATCTCCATCTCCATCGGTATCCTATCCATGATCTTGGCTGCTCCTAAAACGGGACGTAAAGGCATTGGTCTGGCCTTGCTGAATGCAGTGCTGATCGCAGGTTATACTTTGCTGGATGGTCATGGTATTCGTCTTTCAGGATCACCTATTTCCTATATTTTATGGAGCTTTGTTCTCTCAGGCCTGATCTTTTTGATGTTCGCCTTGAGAATACAATATCGACAAATGGGTGCATATTTCCGCCTGAATTGGCATTTAGGCTTAATCGGTGGCATTGGTTCATTTTTTTCTTATGGCTTAGCACTGTGGTCGATGACCTTTGCACCCGTTGCCGTTGTCGCCGCATTGCGTGAAACCTCAATTTTATTTGCCACACTAATCTCGATTTTTATTCTGAAAGAACGCATCAATGCAGTACGAATTATGTCCTCATGTCTCATTTTAATTGGCGCTTTGATCCTCAGAATCGCCTAAATAAAAAAGCCAGTCCATGACGAAAAGACTGGCTCATTTTCGATATTGAATTTAGAAATAATAACCCAGCGATAAATAGAACAATTTATTCCATTGATTACTGTCACCTTGAGCAAGGCCATCTGCACCACTGCCCGTCATCGGGTCATTACGGCTCCAGATATATTCACCCTGTATGCCGATTTTTTTATAGTTAAAATACAGACCTGCGATTAAACGATCCGAATCTTGATAGCCCGATTCATCTTTATAAAAACGGCTATAAGATACGTAAGGTTTAATATTTTCTAACTGATAGAAAGGCTTGGCAAAGGTGTAGTTGATTTCATTGGCCATATATTTGCCTTTATTGGCGACCTGATAGGGATAATCAAATGCCCCAATCGTCGAACTTTTCGGTAAAAGATCATCTGCATTTTTAACGTCCTGCTCGCCTGCCAAGAACAACCATTGCCATGCCTGATAATTGGTGGTGCTAAAAACACTCCAGGTACTACGATGTCCATTTCGATTAGTGCGATTATTTTCCAGTTCCGAATACCAGTAAGAACCACCAATTTCAGTCGAGAAATTCTGCGATTGATCGATATCAAACTTTCTGGAAAAGCGCGTCACCCACATGTTCTTTTCATCAATATCAGTGCCTTGGGTCAAATCATCAGCTCGTACAAAGTTCCCGCTATAACGACTTGAATCTTTGGATGTTCCTTTATAATTTCCACCATCGGTTGGATAAAAACCGAGAATGAAGTTGTACAGATTGTCCTTAAACTGGTACTTCACTCCAAGGTTTTGAATGTCTTCCAGTCCAACGGTATTGAGTAAAGTTTCATAATAGCTATTGCCCCACAGTCGTCCAAAGCCAAAATCAACCGATTGCAAACCAACTGTTACCCGTTGCTGATCTGAAAATTTATAGCCTGCCCAAGCATCTTTTAGAAATAAAGCATCACATAAGCGATCATACTGGTAGCAACGCACATCCATGGATGCGATCCAATTCGGATTTTCATAACTCAATACCGCTTTGATATCTGCCAGTCGCCAGTCATCGTTCTTGGAACCTTCATTGGCTTCAACAACATAATCTTTATGAATATAACGGGTACGGATTGCGCCTGTCAGTTTCAGTTCACCCGATTGTGTTTTCGGGTCACCGATACTTAAATCGGCTGCCAAGACAGGCATATTTACCAAGACACCCATTGAACCTAAGAGAAGCAGTGCTTTTTTCATTGTTGTACGTCCTTGTTTAACCTCATAAGAAAATGAAGAAATTCATTCAGACAAACAATGCTTAAACTATAAAGTCGGTCTTTACGGAGTGTGTTTAATGATGAATCATTCATAAAGCTTTTGAAGCGACTTGCATCCCAATTAAATCGTTTGATTAATGAAACACATAGCTTCAGCTTTTTCATGGTTTAAAAATTTACGGTAGAAATCTCTTCTACAACCTTTAATCCTTGCTGCGTTTTTTTAACTGAATACATGTTCAAATTAATGGATGAAGCTAGACCAAATTGAAACCGTGTACTTAAAAGTAATGAAATTTTATTGTCTTCATTTATCAACTGCGGCTTAAATCTTTGCAGGTTGTCTACGAACTCTTGTGCGAAAAATGAATTATTCAGTTTTGACAAATCATTGATCTGAACATCAAACAAAATGAATTGAGTCTCTGATTCATCTTCCATTTCTGAAATCTGTTTTACATGAATAATTTCAGGTTGAATGTGTTTAAACTGTTTAATTTCAACAAACTCCTCCCGATCAAATACATTGAAAGAAGATGCCCCAGTTCCTAAACACACCAGAGTGATGAGCAATGCAAAAATTGTATGCTTAGGCCACATCTCAGGGACAGGCTGTTCTTGATCATTTTTTTGTAAGTTAACAACCATTGAACCCGCAATAAAATCATGGACAGAACGACGATTGCGACGGTTAAAGATATAAAAATAAACAATCAGGATTTGTAAGCAGACCAGTAATAAGTTGAATACTTCAGACAAAAATAAAATAGGAAAATAGTCACTTAATGACATCAAGCATGATGGAGCAAATAAGATGGCTGAACGCAGCAATGATGGAATGACAGCAAGATCATCTCCATGTTTGTCTGCCACTTTAATTTTTAAAAGCTGCTTTCCGAAAGTTTGCCCAGAATTTAAATGACTGTTTAATAAGCTGAAATATAAAATAACAAAAAAATAGCCAACCAAGATAGATATAATTGGAAATTGGTACAAAACGTTAGAGAGAAGCTGAGTCACACTCCAACAGAAACCACCTACCAGTAATAAATCAATAAGAAAAGCGAATGATCGACGCCAGAAACCAGCGATATAAGAAGATTTTACAGAAGACAAAACTTACCCTTTATAATTAATCAAAAATCAACATCTACACTTTAGTTACTTAAACAGTAATTTAGGATTATATAATGAATCATAATAAAATACATTAATGAAGCATCTCACCCAAGGTTTTTATATTCAACCATTCTTCATCAGTATATTCCATC